>JAYELY010000183.1:0-14073 GCA_034717795.1 Caldifarciminota bacterium | reverse complement strand
ATCGCTCATCGAATACCTGGTCAGGAATCGGAATACCGGCGGGAGAAACCAGATCACGAGCGTCAAGGCGAGATACCCTATGACCAAAAGCAGGCTGATCCAGTACAGGTTCGGGTTGCCGGTCTCGAACCCCTCTATGGGCAGGGTGGCGACGAAGATCAGCGGGAATACCAATGGCAGCGCCAATGCCGAGCCGTACACTATGTCTGATGCGGCTCTTGTCCGAAAGTATGGATCAGCCCCGCGAAGAAGCGCCATACCGGTTGCAATCGTCCCGGTCTGCTCCCCGAAGAACGCAACGAAATGCTCCACATAGGTCTTTGGCCAGACCTTGTTGACGATGAACCATGTGTAGAGGGTTACTGAAAGTCCGCCTGCAGTGGTTATGATGAGGATAGGCACGATGAACTCGCCCAGAACCCTTACGTCTATTGCGGCAATGGATGCGGCGATCATGAAGTCGATCGCCGCGCCTCCTATGTTCTGAAGCAGGCGATTGTCGACGAGCGGGGTCTTAAATATCCTTTTGTCCTCCAGCTTGTGGATCAGCTTGCCAAGCAAGGTAGCGATGATGGCGCCGAAGACGAAATGTATCGACCAGAATATCCCGAGTACGGTTTCGATCATTCCGACCCCTTCAGCCAACTTGTGAAGCCCAAGGGTGATGCCTTTGAGGAAAAGAAAGACCAGCACGTAGACAACCACTATCAGGAAGAGTTGGGTTGTGGCCTTATCCACCAGATCTCCCGCGCCCTTTCGATCACGCGCCTTTACGACCGTTACGGGCACGGGTTTGGCCTCAAGACCTGGAGCCGGTTCCCCTCTGCGGGCCCTGCGTCTTATCAGGAGATTCATCAAAGGCACACCGACAAAACATGCCCACAGGAAACCGATGGTGGAGAAGCTGAACCCTACCGATGCCGCGGCGTTAACGCTGGGGAAGGCTTTTATACCTGCCGGAGAGACCTTATTCGCCCATTCAACCGCCATCTCTCCTGCCATGGGACCCTGGGCGAATCCGAATGGAAGAAGAAGGCCGAAGGCGGGAAAGAGTTCTGGATAAACGGTTTTTATGAGCACGAGCGTGATGCCCAGCCCGACCGCTCCCTGCACACAGTAGGAGACCACGTTGAACAGCCCGGCGGAGAGAGCTGTGCGGCCTCGTCCCTGGCGGGTATCTCTCTTTAAGGATAAGGAGATGAATCCTATGGCGAGAAGATGGTATACCAGCGTGGTTAACCGGCCGGTATCGAAGGGAACGAGTTCCAGGATACCCGGCCCGGCGATCAAAGCCAGTACCCCGGCAAGGATCGCGTCAGGGATGCGGAAGCGCGAGAAGCGGGGTATAGCGCGGCGTATGATCATGGCTATGAGCAGGAAGACCCCGAGGTAGGCTATCTGAAGAATCGCATCCCAGGGCTGGCTCATCCGCGGCCTTCTTTTATCGTACCTTTATCCAGCTCCTGGGTCAAGAAGTGCCAGAAGTATGCCGACTGGCCGAAGAACGTGAAGCGATACGCCATGTCTTCGCCGAAGAACTCGAACTTGTGATTCCAGGTGATCCCAGGCCCCTTCAGCTCGGTAAGTGGGGTATCAAAGAGGAGTTTGCCGTCCTTGCTTCGAACAAACACCATCCGGAAGTCGGGAGTGAGGCTCGCGGTGCCCTCGCCCTGGAGTTCGAAGTCGCGATCCCTTCCGGTCTCGGTCGGGACAGACCACATCATGGCCGGAAGGGAGACGAGCGGTCCTTTACCCTGCTTTTTGCGATTTGCAAGCATCGGTATGGTCTGTGCATCATTCCAGCGCGTCCAGTCTATGTAGCGATTGAAGTTGCGCGCACCTGCCGCGAGCGGTTCGCCTGCTTTGTTGAGTTGGAAGGTTCCGTTTCCGATAAACTTCCAGCGGGCACCGCAGGCGGCGCAGAAGAGATGTTTTTTCTCCGATTTAAGGGTAAAGAACCGAAGGCAGTGTGGGCAGAGCCATAAGCGAAGCTCGAGGTGTTCCGCTACAGTGGTGCTCGTGAAGATATGTTTTGTAACCTCGGGATCCTCCAGTTCGCTGTAGAAGAGCTTTTCTTCCATCCTTCGTTTGATTTCCCTTTCATCCTCAGGGACCTCTTCCGGGTTCTCAAACAGATAGCTGAAGGTAAATATTATCCTGCCTCGGCGCGGCCAGTTTGACCACCGGGGCCAGGCAAGGTAGGAGCCGCGCTGTCTGACACAGATCGCCGGTATCTTCAGCTTTTTTATAAGGCGCGGAATCGTGTTGTCCAAAGGCAGGGTTTCGCCGTCCCAGTTGCGTTTGCCCTCAGGGAAGACCCCGATTATCTCTCCACGCTTAACCGCCTTTAGCAACATGCGCATGGTAACCGAGTCCGGGATGTTTTTGGTCTTGGGGATGCCTTTCACCCATCCAAGCAAGGTGCGGCTGATCTTGTATCGGAAGTACTCATCGGTGACAACGTAGCGTATGGGGCGGTTGATGGAGTCGGCGATCATGAAGGGATCAACCGTGTTTGTATGGTTAGCCAACAAAAACGCAGGCTGTCCCCGAGGAGGAAAAGGCCTCTTGCCTTCGCTTTGTATGTGGAAGAAAACACGCAGGGGCGGTCCCAAAAAAATCTTGGCCCACCACCAGAAGATGTCCCTCCACAGGAAGGAGAGCTTCTCGCCGAGCATAGTATTAAGCAAACGCAAAATTCGCCAAAAGTCAAGAGGGGGGATAGAGATTATTTATTGGGATAAAATATTAACCTAATTTACTATCAGGGAGATAGCCTATTACGTCTAAAGATAAAGAAGGGAGGTTCAAGACCCAGTCGAGTTGGAAATTAAGGGTATGATCGCTTCTAACCCTTCAGGGTGAAACCTGAGGGAAAACCTGGTATCGGGAATCGCCGGATCCTTCTTGTGTGTTATGGTGTGTTATGGATCGTTGACAATGCTTTGTTGCTGCTTAACATAGCGGTTATGGAGATCATCCAGACTGTCCACGAGATGCAGATTTTTGCAGATGAGGCAAGGGGACGGGGCAAGATCATCGGGCTTGTTCCAACCATGGGCTATCTGCATGAGGGGCATCTATCTCTAGTCCGTTGTGCTCGTGCTGAGGACGACGTGGTGGTCGTAAGCATCTTTATCAATCCTGCCCAGTTCGGGCCTGGTGAGGATTTATCCAGCTATCCCAGGGATTTTGATAGCGACAGGTTCCTTCTTGAAAGAGAGAACGCCGACGTTATCTTCGCCCCATCCGTAGAAGAGATGTATCCTGAACCCAGTCTGACCCACGTATATATACACCGCCTCACCGAGACCCTGTGCGGCGCTGATCGTCCAGGCCACCTTGACGGGGTCTCGTTGGTGGTTGCCAAGCTTTTCAACATCTGCAAGCCTCACAAGGCATACTTCGGCGCCAAGGATTTCCAGCAGCAGATAGTTATTCGCCGCATGGTTCAAGACCTTAACTTTGACGTGGAAATCGTTACCTGTCCCATAGTTCGCGAACCTGACGGTATTGCCATGAGTTCCCGCAACGCATACCTATCATCTGATGAACGCCGAAGGGCGCTTGTCTTAAACCACTCACTTGAAGAAGCGGAACGGCTGGTTAAAGCAGGGGAGAGGAACGCGGCGGCGATCCTTAATAAGATGCGCGAGATGATCTCGCACCAGAATCCTGATCGTATCGACTACATCTCCGCAGTCGATCCGGATACGCTTGAGCCTATCGAACATATCCAAGGCCCGGTTTTGTTTGCTCTGGCAGTCAAGTTCGGCAAGGCCCGCTTGATAGACAACCGTCTGGTTGAGCCATAATCTGTAATGAGGCGCGAAGAGCTTCTTAAGCCGGAAACGTTAGCCAATCTGCGGGGCCTTGATCTTAAAGCACGTTTGGTGGTCGAGGGATTCCTTGAGGGGCTTCACCGCTCGCCATACAAGGGGTTCTCGGTCGAGTTCTCAGAGTACCGGCCCTATATCCCTGGCGATGAGCCGCGCCGGATAGACTGGAAGGTTTATGCCAAGCGAGACCGTTTCTACGTAAAGGAGTATCAGGAGGAGACCAACCTGCGCGCAATGCTTTTAGTGGACGCCTCAGGTTCCATGGCTTACCGCTCGGGAAGTGTTACGGGTGCGCTCTCCAAGCTTGATTACTCGGTTACGTTAGCGGCAGCGCTTGCCTATCTTCTTATCAAGCAGAAGGACGCGGTGGGCCTTGCTACCTTCGATACCCGGATCAGGGGATACCTCCCTCCGAGATCGTCGCGGAACTACCTGCAGATGCTCCTTGCAAGGCTTGAGAACCTTAAGCCGGGCGGTGAGACCAACCTTGCAGGAAGCCTGCGTGGTCTGGCCGAGCTGACCCGCAAACGTGGGCTTGTTATCATATTCTCCGACCTGTTCGACGATCCGGACCAGGTGCTCCTGGCTCTTCGCCACTTCCGGCACCGCAAGCACGAGGTTATCCTTTTTCACATACTCGATCCATTGGAAGAAAGCTTCAGCTTCTCTGCTCCGTTGCGCTTGGTTGATATGGAGACAAAGAAGGAGGCGAGCCTTGACCCTCGTCTTGTTCGTGCAGAGTACCGCAAGGCGCTTGCCGACTACCGGTTCCGTCTTCAGGGCACCTGCTCGGAGCATAGGATAGACTACAACCCGATCTGCACCGATCAGAGCCTTGAGCACGCCCTGTTCCGCTACCTTGAGAAGCGCCGCCGCCTGAGATGATTTCTTTTGCCAACCCCTTCTATCTTTTGCTCATGCCTTTGGCCGCAGGGCCTTTGATTCTGCATCTTTTAAGTCTGCGTAAGATGCGCAGGGTAGAGTTCAGCTCGCTTTTCTTCCTGCGAAAGCTTCGTGAGCGCCGTTTCCGCTGGCTCAGGCTGCGCGACCTCCTCCTCCTCATACTGCGCACCCTGTTCATCGCATCCCTTGTTCTTGCTCTGGCCGGACCCATATGGAGGGGCCGCTTCCCTCTGGCACGGGTTAAGGCTGATGTGGCGCTTATTCTCGACGATTCCTATTCCACCTCGGCTCGCTTCCACGATTTGAAAGCAACCGCCTTGAGGTTGGTTGACGAACTGTCAGCCGGCAGTAATGTTGCGTTGCTTTCCCCATCCGGCTCGTTATGGGATACCGTATGGGGTGAACCTGAGTTCGCTGCCGAAAGGATACAAGCCCTTGCATCCTCCCGGAGCGGGCGCGATCTTCAAGCTTCATTGGTGCAGGCCTTAAAGCTTCTGGATAAGAGCCGTGCGTCCACGCGGCGCGTGGTGATGATCTCCGACGGCCAGGAGCGCGCGCTCGGGTTCCTGGAAAACGAACGTATCCCTTCAGACGTCGAGATGTTTTGTTTTATAGACGAGGCAAGTTTTCCAGCCAACACCTCCATCCTTGATGTTGAGCTTTATCCTGGCTTCCCGCTGCCGGGCGAAGAACGGTTCTTGCGGATTCGATTAGGGCGTTCGGGAAAGAAGGTTGAGAGGACCCTCTCGCTCTGGGTGGACGAACGGATGGTTGAGGAGCGCAGGACAGCCATACATGAGGGCCGGAAGGAGATCGAGTTCAGGCTCCCACAGGTAGCTCAGGAGGTAAGGGTTGCTCTTGATCCGGACTCGATTCCTGCAGACGATCAGCGGTTTGTTCTTGCATCGGGCAGCAGGGGTCTGCGCGTTGCGTTTGTCGGGGATGCGGGTTCGGAGTTTCTCGAACTTGCGCTCAAGGTCGGGAGCGGGGTGGAAGTTCAAAGGGTTTCGCCTGGGGGTGCTGCGAGCCTGTCTCCTTTATCTTACGATCTTTTGATCTGGGACGGAGCCGGCGGGCTTCCGGCTCAGGCCGCAGCTGCCGCTTCGCAAGGCTTGCCTGTCCTCCTGCTTCTTGCGGGCGATGTTGAAGATGTTGATGGGGTGTTTGAATTCCTGGGTGCCTCGCAAGACGGTTTTGAGATGCCTGCACCGTCTGCTCTGTTTGCTGACCTGAAGGAAGAAGACCGGCGTCAGATGAAGATCGCCCGGCATGCCCGGCTTAAGCCCGCAGGAGGTAAGGTTATAGTATCCTTGAGCGGCGGGGACCCACTGATGCTGGCCGATACCTCACAACCTGTATACTACCTTACTACCCGGCTTACGCCGCAGCATACCGATCTGGTATACCGGGCACTATTCCCTGTCGTCTTGCAGCGTATGGTTGCCTATGTAGCGGGAGGGAGCTCGCAACCGGAACGGTTTATCGGCGATACCCTGTGCGTGAGGGTTCGGAGTGGTGATGCGCTTTTCGTGGAAACCCCCCAGTTGCATTACGAGATTACCCCAAGGCGAGCAGACAGGGGGTACGTGGTGGAGTTTAGCCGTACCGCTGACGCCGGTTTCTACAGGATCGGCTCGGAGACCTTCGTCGTCAATCCCGATCCGGCCGAGGCGTCGTCGGTGAAGATCAACACGGCGAGGCTTCAAAAACAAGGCATCAAGGTCTATCCACTGGGGGCTTCTACCCCGCGTAAGCTGTGGCTTTTTGCACTTATCCTTGCCGCAGCGTGTCTGGCGGCGGAGTCTATCTTAATCCTGTCCCACGTCTTCGCTTCGCGGAGCCGCAAGTAACCTAAAGCCGCCATACCCTGAATCTAGCGGCTTTTCTGAGAATGGCGTGTTTTGTCCATGGTCAATACATCGTTACCAGATGGCAGGGGATTGAGATTATCGAGAAGGAGGGGGAGAGGCGGTGATAAACACTTAGAGATAAGTCTTCGGATTGTGCCGCATATGAGCACCCCTCCCTTGATGGGAGTGGGTAGGTGGAGGATATTTTAAAAATGCTCCTTTTGTCTCTTGGGGACAAAAAAAATCGCAAGCGGACAAAGGTCTCTATGGAGAAGCGGAAGGAAAGATTGAAAACGATTCTTCGGTGGTCCAACCGCCGCTGCCCAGCAGATGCATGGGGTGGAGTTGTGTAGCCTGTGCCATTGTGACGGAGCACCGAAGGATGACGCTTGCGGAATACCGAAGGGCGAACGCAGGGAGCAAATTTGAATTTTGCATTTTGATATTTGAGATTTGATATGCGCGCGTCAGCGCGTTCCTGCTGTCAGCGGGGGGCGGGTGCACGTTGACAATCATGTTTACAAAAGTATGATTCCGGAATGGATGCCGATTTCCTCGACCGTGTAGAAGAGCTTTTGGAGCGGGGTAAGGTCTCCGAGCTTAAGCAGGTGCTTGAAAAGGTACCTGTTCATCATCTGGCGCGGATACTGGAACGTCTGGACCGCGACGACCTCATAGAGCTCTTCCGGTTGATTGATACGGATAAGGCCGCGGACGTCATCCTTGAGCTTGACGACGCCACTCTTGACGTGGTGCTCAAAGAGCTTGAAAACGAGCGCATCTCAAAACTTGTCGAGGAGATGGATTCGGACGAGGCGGCAGATATCGTTGCCGAGATGTCGCCACAGGACCGTGCCGCGGTCATCGCAAGGCTTCCTGCAGACGACCGCCGCGATTTGAGAGAGCTTCTAAAGTTCCCGCCGGATACCGCAGGCGGTCGAATGGCAGTCGAATTTCTCAGGGTACGCACCACAGACAGCGTGGAGCAGGTTATTCGCCGATTGCGGCGCAGGGGACCGGATCCACACTACTCGAACCTTCTCTTTGTCACCGACCGCAAAGGGCACTTCGAGGGGGCCTTGGCGATAGATAAACTTCTCTATTATTCGCCTCGAAAGAAGATCCGCGAACTGGTGGAACCCTATCCTGTGAAGGCTTTCCTTCTTGAGGATCAGGAGAGCGTGGTCCGCAAGGCCGAGAAGGCCGAGGTGCCTGTTGTTCCAGTGGTGGACGAGGCAGATAAGCTCAGGGGAATCATCACCGTCGAGGACATCATAGACGTGATTCGCGAGGAGACCACCGAGGATATCTACCGTTCAGGCGGTGTCAGTACGGAGACCTCCCTTTTTGAATCGCCGGTGCGTTCGGCAGGCAGGCGCTTCCCCTGGCTTCTGGTTAATCTCGGCACTGCATTCGTGGCGGCAAGCGTGATAGGCCTGTTTCAGGATACAATCCGCTCGCTCGTGGCGGTTACCATCTTTCTTCCTATAGTTGCCGGACTGGGAGGAAACGCAGGTTCGCAAACGGTAGTGATGGTGATTCGCAGTTTGGCTTTGGGAGAGATTACTTCCTCCGACGCCTGGCGACTGCTGCGGCGTCAACTCTTAACCTGTTTTCTTTTGGGCATTGGCGCCGGGATTCTTGTGGGTGTGGGCGCCCTTATCTTTCGACTCCCGATAATCCTTGCGCCGCTTGTGTTTGTGGCGCTCGTAATCAACATCGTCATCGGCGGCATCGTTGGGACCCTTGTGCCCATGATACTGCGCAGGTTGAAGTTTGATCCGTCTCTTGCATCCAGTATCTTTCTTACAGCTACTACCGATACTCTGGGGTTTCTTGTACTTCTTGGTCTTGCCACGCTGGCCCTTCGCTATTTCCCTGTTTGATGTCTCGTTTGGTTCGCTCCGAAGGGCTTGTGTTGCGGACCCGCGCTTTCCGCGAGTCTTCCAAGATTGCCACCGTTCTCACACGCCGCACCGGTCGAGTTGATCTCCTGGCACGCGGCGCGCGCAAGCCAGGCTCCCGGTTCGGAGCCGCACTTGAGATAGGAACCGAGGACTCATTCATCTACTACGAACGCGAAACCAAAACCCTCTGGACCCTCTCATCTGCCGATATCATCCGCTCACACCAGGGCTTAAGGGAGAATCCTTTAACCCTTGACCTGCTTGCGCGGATAGTGAAGCTTTTGGCTCATCTTTCCCAGCCTGGGCAGACCAATCCCGGACTCTACAATCTCACGCTTGCAGTGCTTAACGCTCTGGAGACGTCCCGAAATCCAGACGCCCTCTACGACCTTTTTATCTGGCGAGCTACTGCACTTAGTGGTTATCCGCCTCGAATAGATGAAGTCTGCCTTGTATGCGGCAAGTTAGAGGCGATTAATTTCTCTGTTCCTCAGGGAGGCTTCGTCTGCTCCGAACACTCCCAGGGTGAGAAGAACGTGTTTCGTCTTAATATTCAAGAGCGCGACATTCTTGTTCGCTTGAGTGATGCTCCGGTTGGCGAGATTAAGGGGAAGTTTTCCTCGACCCTATCAAGGCTTATCCGGCAATACGCCAGCTACCACCTGCACGCCGACGAACGCCTCATCCCCCCCCGTAACACTTGTAACACCTTCTAACACCCCGCCACTAGACATCATCGCAACGACACGTCCTATAAATCGCTGTGAACGACGAGAAATATCGCGCTATTCAGCAATCGGTAGAATCCAGAGGTTGAAGTCAGCAGGATAGTCGGAATCCGCCAGCGCATCCTTGCGGATTACGCCTACGATAAGCGGTGAATCGCCGAGCGTAGCCTCGGCTTCCCAGCGATCGTCCCAGCGCTCGGCTTCATTCTGTTTGGGAAGGAACCTTACCGCCTCGCTTCCAAGGGCGAACGAGACCAAAAGTGTTGTATCGGCTACCGTTCTCAGCTCAAGGGAAAGCTTTGTCCCTGATGCAGTCTTTGGAAACTCCTCAAGGCTGGCGAGTGACGTGGAGGAGTAGAGAACCGTATCCAATCCGCCCCCCTTGATTTTCAAAGAAAAGATCTGGGTGGTGTTGGTGTCCGATCGCTCCTCGGCAACAGAGCAGCCCACCATTTCCCAGCCCTTGTTGTCCGTAAACTGCGCCCACTGGGTGCGTTCGCTTGTGAAATCGTGAGATACTTCTTTCAGGGTTCCATCTGCGAGTGAGTTAAGGGTAGAGGTGAGTTTTCCAGAATACTTCCGTATGACCGCTACTTGGGCGGAATCGCCAATTGTCACCACAGTATCGCCCTTGAACTCTTCGTTGAAGTAGATAGCAAGGGTTTCGGATTCAAAGGTTGTGTTTAGCTTGATTCCGGTCAGTATCCATAGGCTGTCAACCATGATCGAGTCCGCTTCCGGTATGATTAAGTCGAGGGAGACCTCGGCTGCAGTCAGCCTTCCGGTCTCTTTTGCAACGATTTCCTCAATGGCTTCTTCTGCTGCCTGCTGATCAAAGGGATTGCAGGCCAGCACCCCCAATAGGGGAAGGATTGCAAGGTATTTACGCATGTCCTATCTTACACGGATTTATTTCATCGTCAACGTCTTCGTAGATTATTATAGGGGCACGGCATACCCTATGAGATGCCAAGCATCTCAAGGGGCAGGCCCTGCCGTGCCCCTACATTGACAAGCATAGATTGTTCCCGTAAGGTTTTCTATGGAGCGATTCGATCCAAACCTACATTATCGGCGATCCGTTAGGTTAAAGGGGTACGATTATTCATTTGCAGGGGCGTATTTTGTGACCGTATGCGTACATGAAAAGAAATGTCTCTTGGGAGAGATAATTGAGGGAAGGACAACTTTATCTAGGATAGGGAGTATTGTCAGGGAGTGCTTGAGGAGCATACCAGATCATTTTAGAAACGTCAGCTTGGATGAATTCGTAATAATGCCTAATCATCTGCACGGTATTGTAGTTGTAGGGGCGACGCATGCGTCGCCCCTACGTAATTCACCCCAACCAGGTCCCAAACCTCGTTCGCTGGGTTCCATCGTAGGTTCCTTTAAATCCGCGGTAACCAGAAGGGTTAACCGGATGCGGGCATCTCCAGGCTCAACCTTCTGGCAGCGTAATTATTATGAACATGTTGTCCGTAATGAAAAGGAACTGAACCTTATCCGACAGTATATCATGGATAATCCGTTGAAATGGGAGACGGATCGAGAAAACCCGGCATTTGAAGGTATCCCTCGACAGGATGAGATCAGGGATATCCTGGGAGATAATCTTAATAGTAACCCGTAGGGCGAGGCAGGGCCTGTCACTACAAATAGGGTTTAAGGTTCAGGTTAAAATCTTGACAACCGAGGACCCGCCGGTATAATTCCTCTCAATGAACGTCGATTCCGGAAATCTTGACCTCACCCAAAAAGAAACCAAGGAGCCGCTGTTGTCCCCCAAGCCCAAGGAGGAATCGGGCTGGCAGATATTCTCAAAAGGCATCATACTTGAAAATCCGGTGCTCATTCTCATGTTGGGACTCTGTCCTGTACTCGCCACCTCCACCACCGCCTCCGACGCCGCAGGCATGTCCGCCGCCGTACTGTTCGTACTGCTCATGTCAAACATCGTGGTTTCCCTATTCCGCAAGATCATCCCGAACGAGGTGCGCATCCCGGTCTTCATCGTCATCATCGCCACCTTCGTCACCATCGCCGACTACACCATGCAGGCCTATCAGCCCGGTCTTTACAAGGTTCTGGGCATCTTCGTTCCCCTGATCGTAGTGAACTGCATCGTTTTGGGTCGTGCCGAGGGGTTCGCCTATCACAACGGGGTGTGGCCCTCCATCCTTGACGCCCTTGGCAAGGCTATAGGCTTTGCCCTGGCCATCGTAATAATGGGGTCCATACGAGAGATTCTGGGTAAAGGAACCTGGTTCACTCTCAAGATCGCTCCCGAGGCGTTTCAGAAGAATGCGGTGCTCTTCTTCGGTCTGCCGCCGGGCGCGTTCCTGGTGATCGGGCTTCTCAAGGCCGGCATAAACAAGATATTCAAGCAAGAGGGATAAGATGAGTCAGGGTCTTCTTGCTATCCTCTTCGGCGCCATATTCGTAAACAACATCGTTCTTATGCGGTTCCTGGGGCTTTGCCCGTTCTTCGGGGTATCCACCCGATTCTCAACCGCCATCGGAATGAGCAGCGCGGTGCTCTTTGTCATGACGTTCGCCACCTGGATTACATGGGGCATTTACCAGCTGGTGCTTGTCCCTGGCTCGGTGATCCTGGGCGGCATACTTCCCCAGGGTCTTGTTTTCCTCAGGACGGTGAGCTTTATCCTGGTTATCGCCTCGCTGGTTCAGCTGGTTGAGATGTTTCTCAAAAAATTCGTGCCGGTGCTTTATTCGGCTCTTGGAATCTACCTGCCTCTCATCACCACCAACTGCGCGATCCTGGGCGTGGCATTTATTGTTATCGACAACAAATTCGGTTTTCTTCAGAGCACCATCTTCGCCATCGGCACCGCGCTCGGTTTCGGGCTGATCATGATCATGTTTGCCGCGTTGCGCGAGCGGCTGGAACTTGCCCCTATCTCAAAGTCCTTCCGCGGCTACCCCATAGCGTTCATTGCCGCCGCACTTGTTTCAATCGCATTCCTCGGCTTTACGAACATGTTCGGGATAGCACCTTGATGGGTACGATAGTCGTTGTTGCCCTGGTCTCGTTGGGAGGGTTGGGACTTATCTTAGTGGGGATACTTGTTTTTGCTAACCTAAAGCTTAGGGTTAAGCCGAATCCTTTGGAGGAAAGCATCCGCGCGGTTCTTCCCGGCGCCAACTGCGGCGGATGCGGTCTGCCTGGCTGCGATGCGTTTGCCGCAGCGGTGGCCAAGGGCGATGCCCCGGCTGATGCCTGTCCTGTGGGCGGCCCATCGCTCGCCACCAAGATCGGCGATATAATGGGGGTCGAAGTCGGCGGTGGAGAGCCTCAGGTTGCATTTCTTCTCTGCCAGGGCGGAAATGACATCGTGGCTGAGTCCGCCGATTACCAGGGCATCCGCACCTGCCGGGCCGCCAACCTGATCACCGGCGGAACCAAGGCATGTCAATACGGGTGTCTGGGATACGGGGACTGTGAGGAGGTCTGTCCGTTTGACGCCATCCACATGGGACCCAACGGCTTGCCTATCGTTGACCGCTCCAAATGTACGGGCTGCGGAATCTGCGTGCGTATCTGTCCGAAGAACGTGCTCAGGCTCATACCGGTCTCCAAGGAAGTTTACCTGGCCTGCAATTCATTAGATAAGGGTAAGGCGGTGCGTGACTTATGCAAGATGGGCTGCCACGCCTGCTCGATCTGTGCGAAGATGTGCCCCTACGGCGCGCTCGAAATGATTGACAACCTGCCTGTGATGGATCTCGCTAAGTGCACTGATTGCGGCATTTGTTACGCCAAGTGCCCGGTCAAGTCCTGCTACGTCGACTTTGCCCTGCCCCGGCCCAAGGCCGAAATCGAACCGTCAAAATGTGACGGAAACCACGCATGTTCAACGGCTTGCAAGTTCAAGGCGATCGAGGGCGAGGAAGGCCAGATTCATACCGTCATCGAAGATAAGTGCGTGGGCTGCGCAGAGTGCGTAAAGGCTTGTCCTACCGGCGCTTGCACACAGCCGGCAAAGGTAAAAGTGCCGGTCGCATAATACAATCACCACTTAAAAGAGCGCTTGAACCCTGCCTGCTGAGGCAATTTCGTGGGCTGAAAAAGCTGGTCAAAAGCTGGACAAAAGCTGGACAAAAGCTGGACAAAAGCGCGACTTCGTCGCAATTACAGATTGCAGATTGAAAGATTGAAGATTGAAAGACTGAAGATTGAAAGATTGAAGATTGGAAGATTGAAGATTGAAAGATTGAAGATTGAAAGACTGAAGATTGGAAGATTGAAGATTGAAAGATTGCTCCACAAGTGTCGTCCTTCGGAACTCCGCAAGCGTCGCCCTACGGAGCTTCGTCGCTGCGCTCTTCGCAACGACAAACTGGTAGCCTGCGGCAAAAAGATCGCAGGGAATAATCAATCCGCAGATTTCGCCGATTGATTCCCCTTCCCTGGTGGAAGGGGATTAAGGGGAAGGGGAGATAGGCAACGACGCGGTCGTCGCACTCCATAAGGATAAGGGCGCGACTTCGTCGCAATTGCATGGCACTAACCTGGTATTCATAGAAAAGAGCTATGAGATTGCTCACTACGTTCGCCCTTCGGAGCTTCGCCTCTTCGAGGCTCGCAATGACGATGGGGGAGAAAAGTTGTCGATGTTCGAACCTTTGGGATGCGCTTCGCGTTAGGTCGCCCCGATTCTTTTTGTCCGCACTTTGGATTATGGAGTGCAATGATCGTGTCATTGCATAATACCACCGCAACAACGCGGTTGTTGCACTCCAAAAAGCTTGTCAAGAGTTGATTTCTGAATAAACTTGTCCCTCGGTTTGTAGAATAAACACCAAACGATTCAACGGAGGAATT
>JAYELY010000182.1:0-2758 GCA_034717795.1 Caldifarciminota bacterium | reverse complement strand
GTGCTTATGTCCACCACTGAAGGGTGATTTTGATTTCTTTGCCATGAAACTCCTTTTTTTTACCCCACTCATCCGCTTCGCGGCTGAGCAGGGACTCCGGTCAAATACCCCACGAGACCATTTCATTCTCGCGAGGCTCCCGGGTTCAGTCCATATTTCTATACCCCTGGCGGGACTCGAACCCACGACCTACGGTTTAGGAAACCGTTGCTCTATCCGTCTGAGCTACAGGGGCCTTTTGAATTCGACCAATGATAAATTCTAAGCCGCAGATGCGGTTTGTCAACTTCTTAGCACTGTCAATAAGATACGGAAGCCGAAGGCGACCAGGGCGATCTCATACGAGATACGTTTGAATAGTTGGCGGTCAGCCGTCCGGTAGAATCTATCTCAACCTTTTTCCAGTATACCCATCCTCCGGTGACTAATACTGAGAACAAGCTGTTGCCTTCCTTATGGGACGCAGTTGGTATCGTTCGGCAGGTTGCGCCAGCATCCCTCGCGCACGCCGAATAAAAAAGGACCGCATACCAGATACTCCTGCGGGAATATGGTGTCCTGGATCGAGGGCAGTGAGCTAAGCAAACTCAAGATCAAGAACATTCATGCTCCTTGGGATTTTATTTGCATGATGCTAAGCAGGAGGGGAGAAAAGTCAAGGGATTGATTTTGGAGTCCTTTGGTGCAGGAACTTTCCTGTCGAAAGTTTGGGGGTGCGGGTTCTGCGATCTTTTTAGCCGAAGGGTAAAAAGGAGCATTAAGAATTGTAGGGGCCGACTTTCAAGTCGGCCCGATTGATTAAATTGCGGGCTGACCTAAAGGTCAGCCCCTACTTTTAATCCCCTCCCTTTTTATCCACTACCCTATGAGCGCATAAAGCACTCAAGGGGCACGCTGTCCCGTCAAGGGAGGGGTGTTTATACTCAGAGGTCCCTACGAACTTCCAACCGCCAGGCAGAAGCAGGGTCGCTGCGGCTAATTTGACCATATCCCCTGCAATGAACGGGTAGAGACCCAGGGCAAGCACCCTGTCCCATCCGGTGAACACCGCTAATCGGGGTAATCCAAAAATATAGATGATAACGCTGCCCGCAAGCATTGCAAGAGCCGCGGTGAATATCCTGCGGTCCCAGCCTCTTTCAGCCAGATAACCGGTAACGTACGCGGCGGCCACGAACCCAATCAGATACCCGCCGGTTGGGCCAAACAGGCGCGCAAAACCGACTCCGCCGCCTGCGAACAGGGGAATGCCCGCGACCCCCAGTCCCAGATAGGTGATTACGCTTGCCGCTCCGCGTTTGCTGCCCAACAGCGTCCCGGCCAGAAGAACCATAAGGGTCTGGCCGGTGATGGGAACCGGAGTAAACTGGAGGGGGATATATACCCGCGCTGCCAGAGCAATGGCCAGGCTGCCGCCTGCGATCAGCAAAAAATTGTAAAGGGCTTTTGAAACACTGGAAGCCAGATTCAAAACGTCTGCGTAAACTGCAACTTTTGCCTGCATCAACTCCTCCTTAACAGAGTTATTGACCGCAACTATACTCAAGGCGATGTCTCTGTCAACCAGCCAGCCCGCCCGCCCGTAACACCCCGTAACCACCCACAACACCCCCGCAACCTCCCCTTTATTGGTTAGCTCCGAGGAGGATCTCAACCGGCAGACCCCACATAGTCATTATCTCGCAATCGAGGATTTGAAAACCGGCGTCCTCAAGCGTCTCGCGGAGATAAATCGGGCGGCAGTCAACGTAGGCGGGAAAGCACCGGTGCGCCCATTCGTAGAGCCTTATCATGAGATTATCTTTGCCTTCTTTGGAGATCGCCACTACGCAAATCCGTCCTTTGAGTGTTAACACCCGACGACACTCAGCAAGGACTTGGGGTATCTCCGGAGTATCGAAAAGCTCAAGGGTGAAGCCCATGAACACCGCGTCGAAAGAACGTGAGGAATAGGGGAGATGCAGGGCGTCATCTTGGGTAAGTTCTACTCGATCCGACAGTCCGGCTTTCTTCAACTTCTTTCGCGCCACCGCAAGCATCCCCTCGGAGATGTCTATACCGTAGACCTTGCCTTCAGGTCCAACGGATCGCGCCAAGCTCGCGAGCGCATGGCCTGTTCCGAACCCGATCTCAAGGACCTTCTCGCCTTCTTTAATACCAAGCTTCTCGATACCACTCTCCACGAACTTGTGCTCACTTGAACCGGCCAAAAGATCGTAGAACCGACTCATCCGGTTGTAGCCGGCGCGGGCCGATTCCTTGGAACGCGTAACCCGGCTGATTCGGTTTGGCATCTGCTACTCTAATTCAACTTTAGGGAGTGTCAAGGGGCTGGCCGACCTGACGCTTGTGCCCCTGTCGGGTGCGCAGCGAGCGCCCTGGCGTCAACGTCGGCCCTATGATAAATAGAACTTCACCCCACAGATCTGCTGTGCAGCTCCGCGGGGACCCCGGGCGTTGTTGCGGCAATGGCCGGGTGATTGCACTTCATAATCGAGTCGTAGGGGCCGACTTTCAAGTCGGCCCGATTGATTAAATTGCGGGCTGACCTAAAGGTCAGCCCCTACTTTTAACCCCCTCCCTTTTTATCCCCCTCCACCAAGGAGGAGGTGGTGGCTTGACTCCACACCTCAAGCTTGTATAATTCCGTGTGGCGAAGCCTTTTCAGTTTTTCACCGAGCAGGGGATAGTCTATTACTCGGGTTACAAGGCGGACAACCTTCGTTCGCTTCTGACCGGCCTGCGCGGGGTGCCTTCG
>JAYELY010000181.1:0-2776 GCA_034717795.1 Caldifarciminota bacterium | reverse complement strand
CATCCGCGCAAGCTTTTCTGCTGATCGGGGAAGTTCCGGTTTGCTCATCTGAACCTTATCCTGGTTCCTTCCTTGGTATCTTCCATGATCAAACCCGCCGCCTGAATCATATCGCGAAGCTTATCCGACCAGCCGAACTCCTTTGCCATGCGAAGCTCGGTTCGGAAGCCGACCAAGAGGTCGAGCAGGGTCTGGATATCCTCGCCGCCCCGATCACGTCGCGGTGCAAATCCGAGGATCTCGAGCGCAAGGTTGAGCCGGGCGGTGATATCGGCAAGTTTATCCTTATCCCCTGCAGAAAGCGCGTCGTTGCCTTCTCTTACCAGATCGAACACCAAGCCTACAGCTTTGGGGGTATTGAAATCATCAGAAAGAGCCGCATCCAACTCAGGGTATTCAGAGGCGAGCGCGGGTTCGGGAGCGAGCGATTCGGCGGCAGTAAGGAAGGTGGTGATGCGTTCCCATGCTGAGCGGGCTTCGTCCATGCCCTCCATTGTGTACTCGGTCTGGGCGCGGTAGTGAACGCGCAGGGTGAACATTCTGAGAACGTTGGGGTCGTAGGCATCAATGACGTCGCTTGCCACGACCAGGTGGCCGGTGGACTTGCTCATCTTCTCACCGCGCAGGTTGAGCATCTCGACGTGCATCCACGCCTTTGCAAACCCCTTGCCGGTTGCGGCCTCGTACTGGGCGATCTCATTCTCGTGATGCGGGAATACCAGGTCCTCGCCGCCAGCGTGAAGGTCGAAGCACGGTCCAAGATAATGAGTTGACATTGCCGAGCACTCGATGTGCCATCCAGGACGTCCCTTGCCCCAGGGCGAAAACCAGTAAGGTTCAGCGGGCTTTGCCGCCTTCCAGAGCGCGAAGTCCAGTGGATCGCGCTTGTTCTCGCTGGACTCGATCCGCGCACCGGACTCAAGCTCGTCTATCCGCTTGCCTGAAAGCTTGCCGTAGGCAGGGTATGAGCGCACGTCGAAGTAGACGTCGCCGGCAGATTCGTAGGCGTGGCCTTTTTCTATGATCTGAGAGACCAGGTTTATGATCTCTTCGATGTGCTGGGTTGCGCGGGGCATAACCGTTGGACGCTCGATGTTGAGGGCGTCGGTTACTCGAAGCAACTCACCGGTGTTGCGCTCGGCCAGCATTCGCCAGTCTATGCCCTCGGCGCGGGACTTGTCTATGACCTTGTCGTCTATGTCGGTTATGTTCTGGACAAGCCTGACCTCGTATCCCTTGAAGCGCAGGAACCGCCTTAAAGCGTCCATCACGATGTAGCCTCTGAGATGCCCCACGTGCGGGCGCGACTGAACGGTCATCCCGCAGTGGTATATTCGGACCGTATTATCCTGCGGCTCAAGCAGCTTCTTTTGCCGCGACAGCGTATCGAAAAGCTCTACCTGCATTTGTGTATTTTAAGGTAAACGCTTTGAATGTCAATCTCGTTTCGATTTCGGGAGCACACTGAACCGGCACTATGCACTTTCCATGCACTTTTGTGCACTTTTTTTGAGGTTTGCTGTAGTTTTGTTTGGTTCGTTTTTTACTTGCGCCCCATGCGCAGATAGTGGTCGGCAATCAATGTTCCTTTGACTTATACAGAGAGAATTGTGGCTTTAGCACCGCTTTCGCAAATCCTTCCCTCATTTCTCGTTCTCGATAATCAGGGAGAACATCAAAGCGTACAGCACAAAATTTCTTTAAGTAGTCCTTTGCCGAATCCAAATCCTTTGCTCGCCCATGCTTAATAAGTGCTATTTTGATTTGGGAAGCTATCTTGTCACCTTGAAGTTGATTTGTGTAGACTCTTTGTGAAAGATTGCTTGATTGACCAATGTAGATAATTTCTTCGTTTCTTTGCGATAAATCCGAAATGAAATATATACCTCCATCCGAAGGAATGGCAGATGGTGTAATAGAATCGAACTTAACCGAGTCTCGAGTAAGAACCTCGTCAAGCCATTTTGTCAGATCAAATATTCTTTGATGATTAATCATGGCTATCCTCTTTGGTTGTGTTTCACATCTCGTGGAAATTTCCACGTTTGATAAAATGATACTCATTCAGGCCGCCTTGTCAAGCTCTGCGAGTTCGTGCGCCAAGAGATAATAATGACTGCGCGGGTTGGAGAACCCGCGCTCCAAAGATTTAGATAACACCAGCTTGCTTTCCCGCTACGTGGCTATGATTAACGATTCAGGTCCGGGGGAAAGTTTTCGGGTTGGAAGTTTCTCTACTACCCCTCTCCGGCCTCACGTTCCTTTACGTATCGGAGGAACTCGCCGACGATACCTTCGGAAGATGCGGGCTTGCGGCGTGCTATCTCGTCTGAGACCCGAGCCCACTCAAGAAGCAGTGGGGTGATCTCAAGATGCTCCTTTCCTTCAACCTTCTCAAGCGGCGTGAAGCAAAACCGGCCTTCCTGCCAGGTAAGCGCCGTGTAGACCGCGAGTTTGCCCTTCTTGGTTCCGTACTCCGCGAAAACTATCTCGCCCTCAAAGATGAGGATGCGCACCTTTTTGTCGTCTTGAGTGATCCGTAGTTCCCCCTTCTTCTGCCCCAGCTCGAGTATCTGAAAGATGTCCACCAGGTTCCGTCCGGCCAGGCTTCCGGAGATTACCCCGTTGCATTCCTTGCTCTCCTCCACCTTATCAAGCCAGCGCAGACGGGCGTCGAGGCGGGCAAGGAGCTTGTCAACGTCCAAGGGCTTGGTGATGTAGTCGTCTGCACCTACCGAGAGCCCTTCTATCTCGTCCTCGCGGGCGTCTTTGGCGG
>JAYELY010000180.1:0-2789 GCA_034717795.1 Caldifarciminota bacterium | reverse complement strand
GGGGGCAAGTTTTCAATGGGGGGATAATCCTCCACCGCATGCGGGTCTGCTTTACCAGTTGTCACCCAGTTCCAGGCATAGCCGATGAGCATAAGTAGAGTGAATGCAACGATCAAGGTTCCCCAGATTCGGGCAATCCAGCGTATCCATTTCGTGACCCGATTACGACTGTCATTACCCTTCGTCATGATCCACCCTCCCTGCTTTTAACATGGTGCCTAACGGTGAAGCTGAGCTGCCGCGCGGCTTTGCAACGCCAACCTCAACCAAAGACAGATTCCAGAAATGAAACTAGCCTCGATTCCGGCGCGCAATGGCGCGGTCAGCTCCAGCGCATTGTTATGCGCCCGAGGTCAAAGTGTTATTCCTTATACCTTTCGTCTCTCGAATCTCTTCTCAACTTCAATAACTCCGACCTTAGATTCGAAATAGGCAAGAGTACTTAAGGTGATGCTTCCGCTTGGAGGAGATTCTCTGAGATAAGGTTCGATTTGCTGGATCTGCTTAGTCGTTAAATCTGACCTGAAGTATATGTCCTGGATCGTACTTCTCGCTGGAATGGGATGGCGTCTGAGAATAGCTCCATTCAGCAGGGGCTGGCCAAACCAGAGGTCTAGCAACATGCGATCCAGGGTAAGGTCAAGGTTACTGAGGTTGGTGATTTCGAAGTAGAGATCTAAATGAGGAACCGATGAACCGAGAGATGGATTGATTGGTTTCTCACCTCTGAGATCAATTCTCACCTGGCCTGCAATTTTCTTCGGAGGATAGAAGATCCGAAGAAGAATCCCGGGTATAGTAAACATTAGCTTATCCAGTAGCCAAAGAGCGATTTCTTTCATGAATCACCTGTCGATTCGGGCGCATAACGGCATCGAACTCACCTGCCGCAAGGGTTCATGCAAAACCTACTCCACCATAAGACTCTCTGCGAATGCAAGGCGCCGCTGTTTTCGAGCGCCGATAGGCGCGGTCGGGGGCATGCGCTGGTTATGCGGCCTGGTGCAACTCTGAATCAGCCGGTGCTGGGAATGAGACTATGCGACCAAACATACGCCATACGATCATCCACAGTCTATGAAGCCGTGACTCAATTCGAAGCAACTCTTCAAGATCTTGAGCATCAACTTCTCCATGGTTTATGGCGTTACGGATGTTATAGAGGCGATTATCCTCGTCCGGACGCTTGAAACATTCATCAATGTATGTCATGGCCTCATTGTCAAAGCATACTCTCAAAGCGTGGCTAGCTTTTCCAACAAAGCCGGGATTGACGATTTCCTGATAGCACTGCTGGACGTCACCAGGCGTAAGCCTGCCTGATTTCCGGGATACAAATTCATCGATCATCTGCTGCTTTTCCGACTTTGACAGCTTCTCTTGAGGCTGGACAATGTTAACAGCCTCGACAAGACACTCAAAGGCGTTCCAGTATGCAGCATAGGTCCGAAGTAGATCATTTCGATAAAATTCCTTGAAAAGGGTTCGAGGTTCCCGTATCCAGTAAAGTGCTGCATCCACCCTCTGTCGGACAGGATGAGGCAACTGCAAGACACTGTTGATCGCACGACCTAAGTCCTTATGTAGTAATGGCTCAACAACACCTACTGCTGTAGGATCATGCGTCACTCTTGACCACCATCCAGACGCACTGTTTCCCCAAGTTACGAGCGCCCAGGTGCCCAAGAAAAGATTGATCCGACGTGCCGCATCTACAAGTGCTTCAACGCTCTTCTCCTCGACCTCCACCGTGGCCTTCAATACACACTTTGCGGAACCGATTACGGTGTTCTCAAGTGCTTTGGCATGCACAGTGATGCCCAGCGACTCAATATGAAAGTCGGTGTCAGGTGACTCAAAATCACCGTACACTAGGATTTCAAGATCATCCCCCCAACCACTGGGCCATACCTTGACACGGTGTTCAAGGCAGGACTTACCGTATGCCTGCCCCCATTCATACCCATCCCTACGTAACTCTTCGACCCGCTTCAACAGACTACCGGGGAAATCCATTCGTTCTTCAGACTTTTCGCTCATTACAACTCCGGTAAGCGCAGCGCCTCCGAGGCCGCATAACTACTTAATATATGGACATTTTTCCACCTAATCACCCAATCCAGGATATTAGACGGACGCTTTTCCATCTAGGTCCCCTTTTTGGCATTTTAGGTAGAAATGTTTCCATATAGTTCTCCTTTCCGGTGTATTAGGCGGAAATTCTGGCCGCCTAACAAACTTGCCACAACGAAACAAAACGGATGCAATAGGACGCGCATCCAGCCTGATACAGTATACACCAACAAGCGTCAAAACGCAAAAAATCAGAGCGCAGAAGATGAACAAACGCCCAAGAAACTCCTCGACCAGGTCCGTGAGGCTATCCGCCTGAAACATTACTCCATCCGCACGCGGGTCGAAGGCCTTCACATTTATTATACACCATCCAGTAGGGAGAGAGTCGAGACCCAATTTGGCCTGATAGAGATTCGCTTCTTACTCCCTGACAGGCTCTTTTACGGCGATGGCGACGGTGACCAGGGCGATGGCGACGCCCACGAGGTTGGCCATGATGGGAGCTTTGAACCCGAATCGGTCGTAGAGCAGCCCGCCGATGTAGGGCGCGGGGAAGCCGATCAGCCCCCGGAAGGCGGAAAGCCGCCCCCATCGCCTCCCCCCGCTCCTCCTCGGAGACGCTGTTGGCCAGAAGCGCCCGTTGGGCTGGCGTCCAGGTGGCAGCCACCAGCCCGAAGAGGGCATATAGAGCAGCGAAGGCGACGAAGCTGGTG
>JAYELY010000179.1:0-2795 GCA_034717795.1 Caldifarciminota bacterium | reverse complement strand
ACCCGATAAACTGTCAACAGATCGTTATCTGTAAGTTCATATCCTAAATCCAGGTATTCCACAAGGCCTCCTTGAAGGTAGTTTCTTTTTATTGAGTATAGGAAGAATCACGCTTCGGTCAAATAGATACAGAGATGCGGGTCAACCTGAAGGTTGACCCTTACAGATCATTCTTAAGATCCTCAGTGAATTACTACCGCCTTTGTGGTGTATGTTCCATCTTGCGCCTTCAAGGTGATGAAGTAGGCGCCTGCGGGCAAGTCTTGGGTGTCCCATACAATCGTCTGCGTTCCAGCATCGGCATGCCCGTTAAACAGGGTTTCGACCTTACGCCCGGCCACGTCCCAAATATCAATTTGGACCTCGCTTGCTCGAGGCAGGCTGAAGCTCACCCTGTATCCTGCATCAACGCTCAGGGTTGTCGGTCGAGATGCGGGTGGCGATTCCGCTACCGCGGGTGGTATGGCGCCCTCCCGCCCCATGTGTCGCAGGGCCGGATCGCCGTAAAGCCTGTAACCGTAAGCGTTGCAGAAATCACCTATCCCGTCGGCCTCGCTCCAGTAGGCAGATCGGGCTGAGCAGAAGGCGTCGCCGATCACGTAATCGTGGAGTGTCTCTTTTTTAAGGTAGGCGTGAAGAGTATAGTAGAAGAGATCGTAATCCCCACCATCGCCCGGTGCCACCCAGTCTGCTCCCCAAGCCACACGCACGTTTGCCACAACACCAACACTGCCGTGATTCAGAAGGGCCTGAGCCAAACATGTTGAAGCTTCCGGCTTCCCGCACAGGCAGGACATCAGAAAGGCAACGTTGGGGTGGGAGGAGTTGAGGTTCGTGGCGTCGTCGCGGGTCAATCCGTCCGGCCATTCCAACTCCGAGTATTCCGGATCGTCGTCTTCGTTGTAGTCGTACCATACGCAGCGGAAGAACCTGTCCCACTCGCCGTGGTTGGACTCCATAAACACTCCCGCATTGTTACCCGAAAGTGTCGATACAAGGTTAGACTGAGTGAAAGGGAGATCGCAATCGTAACCAGAGGGGTTATCACCTTCCTTTTCGTAAAGTGTTACGGCAGAAGAACGCTCTACGACACCTCTATCCATCAGTTGTTCCATGTAGTAAGAGTCGTCCCATTTATCATCTGCCGAGTAGTACCCGAGGATTCCCCCCACGAGCACCGAGCTTTTCTTATAGGTCAAATCCTTGCTGGCTTCGAAAAGCCAGGTTCGTTCAAGTGTTTCGGGGATCTCCTTCGTGGATAAACAGTTGAGGCGTCCAACCTTCAACTCCATCTCTAAATCCGGTGAGTCCTGAGGGTAAAGGGACGACCCGGAGGTGGTCAGCACCTCGCCATAGTAGCCGTCGCCGTCAAGATCCCATGATGATGAGTCGGGCTTGGAGAGATCGCCATAATAGATGTCGGAGGGATGGGGGTAGTAGGCAGGGTCGTCCATCCAGGAAGGAGGGGTATTGTCGTTGAACAGGGTGAGTGTGCGCATGGGTAAGCTGAAATGGTGACCGATGATAAAGAGGTAATTGAAATCGGCCACATTCTCGCGTAGCCAGTTGCGGATCTTCTGCCGTGTATCTACACCTTCGACAGAAGAGGAAAGGATCTCCTCTAGAGTAACTACCGTAACCTGGAAACCGGTGCTCTCGCGCCAGTAGACGTAGCGATTTACATAGGGCTTAAGAGCTTCTGTCGTCAGAATAATCATCCCAGGGTTGGCAAGCAGGCGTTCCTGAGGGCGATACCACTCGCGCGCCTGGCCCTTGTTATAGATACACTCAGGCACGTCCTCGTATAGCGTTCCCTTCTCCATAAATGCCTTGACGAACTCGGCGTGCTCTTCAGATGCCGGCGCGTAGTGGATGCGAAGCGTCACATCCGAAGCGACAGAAAGTCTGCCGGATAAAGGATCGTAGTAGAAGGGATACAAAGCTACATTCACCAGCGAGTACTCTCGTCGTTCACCCTTCGCATTTATCTTGCCCAGCTCATCAGATAACTTCTCCGCGCCGGAGTAGACCCGGGCACGGTTCTCTTCATAGAGGGAATAGAGCTTTTCTGTCACATCCACTGAAGCTGAACGGGGGAGCTGGGGAGGGCTGGCCTCTATGAGATAGGTTCCTTCCAGGGGAAAGCGGGCGCCTCTCACTTCGACTTCTACCGCCTCGCCGGCAGGCGGAAGGGCGAAGGTGTAGGTGAGTTTGGGCAGTCTTGGATAGCCAGGCACCTGCCTATAGCTGGCTCCTTCCATTATGATACGGGTTTCGCCGTTTTCAAGGGTGACAAACTCAAACGACGGCATCTCCAGATTGAAAATCAGGGTTCCTTCCTGACTGCACAGAGGAATCTCTTCAGCCGCAACGACCGAGGAGGGTAATGTGAGTGGAACCAACAGGCCGAAGAAGATAAGGATTTTAATCGTGTACATTCGAACCTCCCAGTTTAGTTTCTATACCTTAACTGTAAACAAAAAATAGGCCGAGGTCAACCCCCGGCCTTTAGATTCAGTTCTCTTGATTCTACTGAATAACCACAGCCTTGGCGGTCCGGGTGATCGCTTTGGTTCTCAGGGTGATGAAGTAGGCGCCGGATGGGAGTCCACTGACGTCCCAGTTGATGGTGTGGGTTCCAGCGGATGATTGGCCTTCGAATAGTGTCTGCACCCGGCGTCCCGCGGCGTCCCAGACCTCGATGCGCACCTCGGCAGGTTCAGGCAGGCTGAAGCTTATCCGGTTCTCAAAATCTACATCGAGACTTGTCGGGGAGACGGGAGGTGTCTTTTCAG
>JAYELY010000178.1:0-2802 GCA_034717795.1 Caldifarciminota bacterium | reverse complement strand
CGGATACTGAAGCTTTTGTTCGAGCGGCTTTACGAGTACCTGGTGAAGGGAGGGTATGAGGAAGAGGACAAGCCGAGTGTTTTCACGCAGTTGGATTACTTTGTGCGCTACACCTCCTGCGAGCAGGACGCTGACCCGGCCCAGGTGGTGATGGACTTCATCGCCGGCATGACCGACAACTACGCGGTCCGCTGCTTCGAGGAGCTGTATATACCAAGAGGGATTAGGTAGCCGCCATTTATTCCCCTGTCTTGACGGGAGGGGGTGCCCTGTTAATTCCACCGTCTGGGGCCGTCGGGTAGGGTGAGGGTGATTCCTGTCATTGCGCTGATAGGAAATGATCGTTGACCCTCAATAACAGATAGATTGATGATAAAAGTATGGTGATGAATTCTCGGATTGCGCTCCATATGAGATCGCCACCCTCCATTCGGTCGGTCGCGATGACTGATGCCCCCCACCTTTATCCTGCCAGACGGTGGCACTTCGCCCCATCGAGTGGGAGGATATGAGTACCCCACGCGGTTTCGCAACGCCGCGGGGAGCCCGAATAAATACCCACTTTGCGCCAGCGGCAAAAGATCGCAATAAGGATGGGGATAGGCGTTTGGTCGGAGAGTCTGTTATGCGCCGAAGATTATCTACCGGAGAAAGACAAGCACCAGGATTGCGGCGAAGATCAGCACTACGCTCACCACAACGGCAATAATCCCCAGGCGGAAACCACGGGCGTGACTTACCCTTAGAACCCTTTTAATCATCGTATAAGTATAACGACTCTGACCCGGTCGTCAAGGGAACACCCCACGAAGTCACTGCGCGACTTCGCGGGGACCCTGAAGAAACATTCAAACCCAATTCTCCCAGCTTCGGGGTGAATCATCTTTCGATGATGGTGACCGGGAAGCTCATTGTACCGAAGGGCGTGTCGAAGTAGACCGTGCCCACTATCTTGTATTTCGCTCCAAGGTTCTTGATCGTGGAGATGATTGCGGTACCTACCTGGGCGTAGTCAAGGGTTACCACCGGCGATATCTTGACCGACTCCCCGGAAGGGATGCGAGTTTTAAGGTTGGAAACACCGTTGGCCACATGCTCGTCGTTGACGTAGAGGTCGAAGCGCATCCGGTCAAGAACCACGTCTATCCTGTTCGGGTTGGTGACGTCTATGTTGATAGCGAGCCGCAGGTAGGTAAGGGCGATCTCCTTGATTGAGGTTCCTGCCAGCCGGAACTCGCAGTTTTGAAGCTGGGTGCGCCGGAGTATAAAGCAGCCCCCAAGCATCGCGGCCAGCAAGACTGCAAGGAGAAACTTCTTCATCTATAAGAGCGGCAGGTAAAGGCTGGAGATGGTCGTCCAGGAGTGGTATGCGCCGAGCGGGGTCTCGTAGTAAACCTTCGCCCTCAGGCTGTAGGAAGCGGAGTGTGATTTGATCATATTGAAGATGGCCAGGCCTGCGCTGAGGTAGTCGAGAGCAATATTGGCTTTGAATTTTACCGATCCGGCTGGCGGGATGGGCTTATCCTTGAAGCTTGCCGCCCCGCCGCCTATCTCCTGGCCGTTGGCGTAGACCCTGAATTGCATGCGGTCGACTATTACCCCAACCCCGTTCGGGTTGGTAACGTCCATCTCCAGCTCGAGCTTGGCATAGGTGAGGGCCTTTTCAACGGTCTCTACGTCGGCCAGCCGGAACTCGCAGTCCTTGATACCCTTGGGCCGCGTGCCCACGCAGCCTGCAAGAAAGATCGATGTCAAGACTGCAATCACGGACAATGTCTTTCTCATAACCCCTCCATGTGAAAGACTACGTTCTAAAACCTGCTTGTCAAGTAGTTCCTTCAATCGAAGGGAAGGGACGGGTGGTGTTGACTTGAGGTTCGAGGGAGGTATTCTTAGTCATGGATAGATGGAGCGCATTTTTTGAATTGGTTGAAACCAGACGAAGCATCCGCCGCTTCGAGGATAAGGAGGTAGAGGAAGAAAAGATCACGAAGATACTCGAAGCTCTCAGGCTTGCGCCGTCGTCGTCCAACTCGCAGCCCTGGCACGTGGTGGTGGTGAGAGACAAGGAGGTAATCTCAGCACTCTCAAAGGCCGCACCTGTGGGTTCGCGCTTCGTGATCTCGTGGATGTCCGGGGCTCCGCTGGTGTTCGTGCTCGCCGTCCGACGCAAGCTGACCCACCGTGTGGCCGAAACGCTTGGACATCCGAACCTCTGGCTTGACGCGGGGATAGCCGGTGAGCATCTTGTACTGGCAGCACAAGCCCTTGGTCTTGGAACCTGCTGGATAGGCTGGTTCAGTGAAAGGAAGGTTCGCAAGCTTGTTGGACTTACCAAGGCGCATGAGGTGGTTGCCTTGATACCGTGCGGGTATCCGGCTGAGGAACCCGAACCCCGGCAAAGGAAGAGCCTGGAAGAGATATTCTCTGTGGAGCGATTCGGCGGCTCAGGGGGCATGGATTGAATACTCTGACTTATCCTGGGGTGTTGACAAGTGGCGTTACTTCCTTATTATTGTGATAGTGAAAACTGCATGTGGGAGTACAGGTGAATTTGAGTATTTACGATTGTGCTGAGGATTATCTCGGCACGCGGGTCGAGGATCACAGCGATAGGGCTAATGGACAGTTTGAGCCATGCAATGATCTTAACCCTCAAACCGATCAGGCAGGCGGTTATGCCTTATAGCTTTAAGTGCATCCCCGACAGTTATGGACATAAACCAAGAAACGTAGTAAAAAAAACACTCTATCAAGGAGGGAATTTATGAAGAAAGCCCTTCTCATTTTCTTGCTTGTAGC
>JAYELY010000177.1:0-2806 GCA_034717795.1 Caldifarciminota bacterium | reverse complement strand
ATATTTGCTAGATTTCTGGCGTCCTCCCAAGAAAAAATAGTATGGAATTGTTCTCCAAAGAAGACCTTGTCGAGAAACTGAAGGAAATCAGAAAAGGAGGTTGGATTCCTAACGCACGGCCGGGGAATCCCGGGGGAGTTGGAAACACTCTAGAAGATCTACTCGAAATTGAAGAGAATAACCTCCCTATCCCGAATGCAGCGGAATGGGAGTTAAAAGCCCAAAGGATTGACACTTCTTCTCTTACCACTCTATTTCACATGGAGCCATCCCCTCGTGCCTTGAAATTTGTGCCTTGTGTGTTTCTTCCCTTATACGGTTGGCCTCACAAGAAAGCAGGGGGTAAATATTCTCCAACAGAGATGAGTTTTCGACAAACAATCAGTGGTTCATCTCGATCAAACCGCGGCTTCACAGTTATCATAGACCGTGATGAATCGAAGGTAAAAATCTCTTTTGACGCAAAGGCCGTTGCCCCAAAGCATTCAGAATGGCTGAAATCTGTCGAAGAAAAAGTAGGTCTAGGAGAATTGAACCCTCAACCTTACTGGGGTTTTACCGATTTATTCCACAAAGCCGGCATCAAACTCAAGAACTGTTTTTATGTCAAAGCCGAAAGAAAACGCATCGGCAACAAGGAACATTTCTGGTATAAGGAAATAATGATATTGACTGAATTCAGCTTTGACCAATTCTTGAATGCCATCGAGCAAGGATTCATCTATGTAGATTTCGATGCCCGAACCGGTCACAATCACGGAACTAAATTTAGACTAAAACAAGACAAACTTCCCTTCCTTTATAAAAAAACCCAAAAATACTGATTCTATCCCTCACAATCTTCCTTTTCCCTGGCTGTCTCCCATCTGCTGGTGTTGACAAGCATTCCAAGCGGTGTAGAATTCAGCGTGTGTGCGCCCGGCTAGCTCAACTAGGCAGAGCGGCGGATTCTTAATCCGTAGGTTATAGGTTCGATTCCTATGCCGGGTATGGCGACGATACGCTAACAAATCAGGGGGCCTCAGGCTCCCCTGAAAGGAGGCAACGTGGAACAACCGCTGACCCTTGAAGAAAAGAAACGGGTTCGCTTTGAAGCCACCGTAGACATCCTTTACCTGTTGAGCCTTTTCAGTCTCTACGTGGGATCATTCATAAGCCCCATCATAGGGATCGTCTATGCGATTATCCTTAAATCCGGTTCGCTCTCCGAGCGTGCAAAAAGGGTAGGGCACATCTGTCTGATCCTGGCCCTTATCGGCTTGGGGATATGGGTGCTGGCCATCATCATCGCCGTCGTTATCGGAGTCGCGGTAGGCGTAGGATCACGCTTCTAGGACACGGCCTTGGATATTAAATTGTTGAGGAGAAGAGGAACGTTCGTCTTCTCCTCTATTCTCCTTTTCGCATCAACGGCTTTTGCGCAAGGGCCTTACTGGGTATATCTGGAAAACAAGGGTGATGGGCGCTCGCCTGACGTGATGCGTGTTCATCGCCTTACCGCTGAGCGGCGTCAGGCCTCAATGCTGGGTGCTGCTGCAGGATTCGATGACATCCCCCTTCATCCGCGCTACCTGCGTCTTTTGGAGCTTTCAGGCGCGCGCATCCGCGCCCGCTCGCGCTGGCTGAATGCGGTAAGCGTGGAAACGGACTCCATGCTTTTGGAAAGTCTTCAGGCGATGCCCTTTGTTAAGGCCATCGAACCTGTTGCCGTGGAAGTGAAAGAGTTGCCCATGAATTTGATCCAGCGCAAGGAGCCGATAGACCCCGAGCACTTCGGCAGCACCTACACCCAGCTTGCCTTATTGAACGTCCCGGCGGTTCACAACCTGGGGATATTCGGGCAGGGCGTGCGGATAGGGTTTCTCGACACAGGCTTCAAGCGCGACCACACGGTTTTTAGAACCGTTCGCCTGGGCGGCGAGCACGATTTTATTACAGGCGATGAGATCATGTTGTGGAGCAACGGTTCCTCTGAGCCTGCGGTATCGAACTACGAGATCGTTCAGCAGCCTGAACTGCATGGAGACTGGATTTTCTTTATCGCCGACTCCACCGCTCTCAACGCAACCACAGCCCGTGTTTTATATGCCGCGCATCGCAGTGCAGGTATCTGGAGCAAACCGCTTCCTCTTTCCAGGCTTACTTACAATGGGATGATTACTCGTTCCTACGCGGTAAGCGCCAACGACAATCTCCTTGTGGTTTGGGAAAGCGGAAAGAAGGATACTGTTTCCGGTTTCTACCAAAACCTTCGCTGGGGTATCTTGAGTAATGAGATCTTCCAGGAGAAATCTACGCTCGACGAAAACTCTCGCAATCCCTGTTTCATCTCCGCAGGTGATACAAGCTGGCTTTTTTATGTGAAAGACGACAGTACTATCCGGATGAACAAAGGGGTATGGGATGCAGGTGACGTAAACTGGGTTGGAACGACCGAGGTTTTTACCCCCGGCGGGATACTCGATCAACCAAAGGCTTCGGTTCTGGGAGATACCGTAATAGTCGCCGCGCTTGACCTGACAAAGGGGGCGTTACATCTTGCACGAAGCGTGGACCGCGGGCAAAGTTTTTCAGATTCGATCCCATCCCCTGCGGAAAAAGAGGTGGTGGCGTTCGATCTTGAAGGGAGCTACCTTACGGTTGCGGAGATCGATCCTGTCTCAGGCGGCTTCAGGCTTGCGTCTTTCGAGACGTCCAACGCCGGTTCTACCTGGACAGAATTCATACATCCTGACGTCTTTGAGGTTATAGAAAGTGTGGATCTGTTGAGCATGGGGGGTGGGGGTCTTCATGCTGTTTTTGAAAG
>JAYELY010000176.1:0-2806 GCA_034717795.1 Caldifarciminota bacterium | reverse complement strand
GGGAGGCCATCCAGCAGGCCTTGGAAGAGGTATAGTATGTTTTATTCCCTTGACAAGTCCCCATAGGTCGCTTATCTGATACGCGTTAGTTGGAGAGGGCCTTTGATACTGGTTTTGTCTTCACCTTATGCGACCTTTTGTCCCTTAGGGACAAAAGGAGCAAGTTGTTTGGGTCCCCGCGGATTGACTCAGTTAATCCGTGGGGCAACTAAAAGTAGAACCTGAAGCCTATTCCGCCGCCGAAGTCGAATCCTGTCTTTGGGAGGAGGGTTACGAGTGGGTCAAGCTCCGCGTAGAAACTTACCGGGCTGTAGATGTACTCAAGCCCCAAAGGGATGCGCCCGGCAAGGAATATATCACCATCTTCTGGATGTCCGTCGCCTTTTGCTCCTATGAGACCACCCGCTCCAACGTAAGCGGCAAGCGAGCCTGTGGGAACATCAAGAGGGAAGTGGTAAAGATACCCGGCTTGGAGGGTAAACCTGTCGCTGATCAAGTTCCAGCCTACGGTGGCGTCTATCGCGCTGGTTCGGTCGAGCCAGAACTTTGCAGTAATACCGGTTGGTTCTCCCAGTTGCAAGCCGATGCCCACGTCCCCATGGCTTGAACGCCCTGCCTGGGCTGCCCCTGCGAGGGCAATCAAAAGCAGCCCGGAAATCATAAGTGTCCTTTTCATCTTGCCTCCTATTTTTGTAAGCATAGCCGCCACGGTCTATTTGTCAAGATATATCGTCCCACGCCGCGCAAACTCGTCAGGTTTACATCGAACTCGTCACAATTAAGCTGGTCAAAAGTTGGTCAAAAGTTGGTCAAAAGTTGGACAAAAATGGGGCGATTTCGGGGTATTTTTGGCAAAAACCGGTGCAGATTTGTGAAAAAACGCCGCAGGCTGGAAAATGGCGGCATAGGGCTTGACAAGGTTGCAGTTTATAGTATGCTTCTTTAAAGGAAAAGTAAGAATTGGTTGATGTTGAAGAGATAAAGCTACTTGTAGATCGTTTCGAGCGCAACCTGGATGCCTATCGTTCCGGGAAGTACAACGAGACTCAATTGCGTAGGGAATTCGTAGATCCCTTCTTCAAGACCCTGGGATGGGACGTAGACAACGAGCAAGGGTACGCCGAGGCTTACAAAGAGGTCATTCACGAAGATTCCATTAGAATAGGCGGGGTGACCAAGGCTCCGGACTACTGCTTCCGCATCGGCGGAACGCGCAAATTCTTCGTTGAAGCCAAGAAACCCTCGGTGGACATCAAGGAAGACATCTATCCTGCCTATCAACTGCGTCGCTACGCCTGGTCGGCAAAACTGCCCTTGAGCATCCTTACCGACTTCGAGGAGTTCGCGGTCTATGACTGCCGCATCAAGCCTGCCAAAACCGACAAGGCGTCCGCCGCTCGCATACTCTACATTGAATACAGCGACTACCTCAAACGCTGGGATGAGATCGCATCCATCTTTTCCAAAGAGGCGGTGCTCAAGGGTTCGTTCGACAAATATGTTGAGTCCATCCGGCTCAAGAAAGGCACCGCTGAGGTGGACGATGCGTTCCTGGCCGAGATCGAGCTGTGGCGTGACGAACTGGCCCGCAACATCGCTATTAGAAATAAAGGACTATCGACAAGACAACTCAACTTCGCGGTGCAGAAGACAATAGACCGTATCATCTTCCTGCGAATCTGCGAGGACCGCGGCATCGAGAGGTACGGAAGGCTCCAGTCAATCATGAACGGAGCTAATATCTACAAACGTCTCACCCAGTTATTCAGGGATGCCGACGACCGCTACAACTCCGGGCTGTTCCACTTCAAGGATGAGAAGGGAAGACCTGAATCGCCTGACATCCTTACCCTCGGCCTCAAGGTAGACGACGACAAGCTCAAGCGCATCATCAAGGACATCTACTACCCGGACAGCCCTTACGAGTTCTCGGTGCTGCCTGCCGACATCCTGGGCCAGGTTTACGAACAGTTCCTGGGCAAGGTCATCAGGCTTACCAAGGGACACCAAGCAAAGGTTGAAGACAAGCCCGAGGTCAAGAAGGCGGGCGGGGTTTACTACACTCCAACCTACATAGTTGACTATATCGTCAAGAACACGGTTGGCAAGCTGTGCCAGGGCAAAACGCCTGCGCAGGTGGCAAAGCTCCGCATACTCGATCCGGCGTGCGGGTCGGGATCGTTCCTTTTGGGCGCTTACCAGTACCTTTTGGACTGGCACCGCGACTACTACATAGAAGACGGGCCGGAAAAGCACCGCAAGCAGCTTTATCAGGTAACGAAGCGGGAGTGGCGGCTCGTCACCGCCGAGCGCAAGCGCATACTTTTAAACAACATCTACGGGGTGGACATAGACCTGCAGGCGGTGGAGGTTACCAAGCTATCCTTACTCTTAAAGGTGCTGGAGGGCGAGAGTGAGGAGACGTTGAAGCGCCAGCTTGCGATATTCCACCAGCGGGCGCTGCCCGATTTGGGGGCAAACATAAAGTGCGGCAACTCGCTGATTGGCTCGGATTTCTACCAGAATCGTCAGATCGGCATGTTCGACGATGAGGCGCAGTACCGCATCAACGCCTTTGATTGGGAGGTGGAGTTTCCTGAGATTATGCAGGGTGGGTCGCGCAATTTTTGGTTCGTTACTTTCGTTACCCATAATTCCCGGATTTCCGAAAGGATGGTAACTTATGGGGTAAAGGTTGGTGAACCTTTAATATTTTCACCTGCCGATCAGATTATAATTGCAGAAAAGATTGCCGAGGCTTGTCGAAAACACAAGGTTCCGGTTGTTGCATGGAACGTTTTAGCAG
>JAYELY010000175.1:0-2830 GCA_034717795.1 Caldifarciminota bacterium | reverse complement strand
GGCGACGTTCCGGGTGGACTGGCCGGTGCGCTGCGAAGTGCCTGGCGACGTCACGCTGATGGCCAAGGCCATGGGGACAGATGCCAGTGACGCGATGCAGCTTAGGATACCTGCCAACCCGCACGGGATCGAGCGCAATCTGGTGGTATCGGCGTTCATGTCCAAGCCCGACGAGAAGGTCTCCAAGACGTTTACTATCCCCGAAGAAGCGCAGCTGCGAACCCTTGAGGCCAACCTCACTCTCACTCCCACCATAGGCTCCGCACTGTTCGCCGGACTTGCCTATCTCGCCGGATACCCCTACGGATGCACCGAGCAGACCATGTCCAGCTTTTTCCCCGATTTGATAGTGGCCGATCTGATTCAGGATCCCAAGAAGGGCGACGCCGAGCTTGCCGCGGAACTCCCCAAGATGATTGCCAAGGGACTTGCCAAGCTGTACGGCTACCAGCATGCGGACGGCGGCTGGGGCTGGTGGGAACACGACGAGACCATGAACGTCATGACCGCCTACGTGGTGCACGGGCTTACTTACGCCAGGGAACTGGGCTACGATGTCAACCCTACCGTTATCAAGAGAGGCACTGCCGCGCTTGAGAATCTCTTGAAGGAGCGCGCCGACATCACCTCCACCGAACGAGCATACATGGTTTACGCCTTATCCATGACTCCCGGGGATCATGAAGCACTCATAAAGAACCAGCTTGCCATACTGGAAAAGGATGGAGCCGACTCCTACTCCAAAGCGCTAATGGCGCTTACCTATCACGAGACAGGAGACGACGAGAGCGCTAAAAGGATACTCGTCAAGCTCAAGAAGGAAGGAATCGCGGACGGCGAGACCGTATACTGGTCAGGCAGGGTGCGCTCGGTCGAGCACTGGTCAGACGACGCGGTGGAGACCACCGCCACCACCCTGCGTGCGTTCCTGGCAATATCGCCCAAGGACGAGATCATCCCCAAGATCGTATTCTGGCTTTTGAAGAAACGCCGGGGCAACCGCTGGAAGTCGACCAAGGATTCGGCCCTGGCGCTCTTAGCCCTGGCCGAGTTCCTGGGCACGGTGGACGATAAAAGCCCCAAGATGGAGCTTGCCTTTACCCTGAACGGAAAGAAAATCGCCTCCTACCAGGTCTCGGAGAAAGAGCTGTTGGAGTTCAGCCGACCCATCAAGGTCAAGCTGGAAGGTGTCAGGCTGGGCGATAACACCCTCAAGGTGCACAAGAAGGGCTCCGGCAACCTGTTCTTCAGCCTTACCTTCTCCTACTATTCCAAGGAAGAAGGCATTTCAGCAGGTGGTACCGACCTGAAGATCACCCGCGAGTACTACCGGCTCGTGCCCAGGGTGGAGAAAGACCGGCTGGTCTACGACAAGAAGAGGCTCGACGGTACGGTCAACGTGGGAGAACCCCTGTTCGTGAAGCTGTACGTAGATGCCGACGATGATTACGAGTACGTGATGGTCACCGATCCCATCCCGGCCGGGTGTGAGGTGGCCAAAAACCGCGACCGCTACCGTATCTCGGGCGAACGCTACTGGTGGGGCTACTACGACTACTCCGACTACGGCTACATGTACTCCGGACGCGAGATCCACGACGACCACACCGCGTTCTTCGTAAGCCGCCTGTGGGGCAACAGGGTGTTCACCTACGTGCTCGAACCCTATTTGCCCGGCACCTATCATACCATGCCCGCCGAGGTCTCGCTCATGTACTTCCCGGACAAGCGCGGTCACTCTGCAGAACACGTTATCACCGTGGTGGAGGAGTGAGCGCACTTATCCTTCTGACCGTCGCGGCGACCATGCCCCAGGGTGCATTTGCTGACCGCTGTGCCGAGATCATCGGTGACCGTGGCGCGATCGCGGTGATGGATTTGAAAACAGGTCGGCTGATTGCGGCGACAGATCCAAAGGTGCTTTTTGCCTCAAGATATCCGCCCGGATCGGTCGCCAAGATCATGACTGGATTGTTAGCACTTCAGGAAAATCTGGAGTTACCGAACGAGTTCGTGTGTAAAGGACTTGAGGTTGTTGAAGGAGATACGCAGCGGTGCTCGGTACGTACAGGACATGGGGAGGTGGACTTCTCGCGGGCGCTTTCGCAGTCGTGCAACCTCTACTTTCAGAACCTTGCCAATGAATTAGACGCTAAGGAACTCATAGAACTGTGGCGTAGACTCAGGCTAGACGAAAAGGTTGGCGTTGACCTTCCTGGAGAGGTGGAGAGCGTAATCCAGACGCCGGAGTCCGATTCGGCAAAGCTTGCCTTCGCCATCGGGCAGGGCTATGCGATCCAGCTGACACCGGTTGCGATGCTGGCATTGATCTCTGGGATAGCGACCCAGGGACAACTCTTAAGACCAAAGCTCTCTCAAGGCCCACCTCAGGTGCTTTCGAACTTTCCGAGCCAGAAGGCGTTGGCAAGGATACGACCTATTCTGCGCGACGTGGTGAGATCGGGGACGGCCAGGCAGGCAAACATCTCCACCGTCCAGGTTGCGGGAAAGACCGGCTCGGCAACCGTTCTGGGCAACTGGATCACCCACGGGTGGTTCGTGGGGTTTGCTCCCTACGAGGCACCCCAGATCGCAGTGGTGGTGTTTCTTGAAAGGGGCGAAGGCAAGGACGCGGCCCGCATCGCAGGCATAGTATTTTCAGACTACTTCAGAGGGGCCTATGCTGAGCATTAAGTTAATCATGATAATCCTCGGGGTAAACGTAAACATCCTCTCCTCGTATCATCCAAGCCAAGTGACGGTGATAGCGGGAGATCGTAAGGGTAAACTGACGGCTAAAGGGAATACCATCTATGTGAACTCCAAGAGC
>JAYELY010000174.1:0-2856 GCA_034717795.1 Caldifarciminota bacterium | reverse complement strand
CTTCTTTCAGGAAATCTTCGAGATCGAGCGAACCTTTCAGGGGTTCTTCACGTCAAAATAAAACGATGGACAGCGAGGGGTTAACTGCGGCTCTTGACACCCGGCAGGCGGAGAAGGAGTCGCGTGCCGAGGTGAGAGAACGCGAACGAGAAAAGAAACTGGAGCAGATATATGCCGATCACGTGGCTATGGTTTACAACATCTGCTGCAGGATGTTTGCCAACCGGGCCGACGCCCAGGACGCGACGCAGGACGTATTCCTCAAGGTCTACAAGAACCTTGATAGGTTTGCGGGTCGTTCGAAGCTTTCGACCTGGATATACAGAATCACGATGAACCACTGCATTGATCGAATGAGACGCAAGAGGCTTAAGACTGTCGAGCTTCAGGAATGGGTGGCATCGCCAGAGCGCGATCATGACGCACGCATCGAGATCGAGAGGGCAGTCTCAAGCCTGCCTGCTAGCTACCGCAGCGTCTTTGTGCTTCACGACATCCAGGGTTTCCGCCACGCAGAGATAGCAGAAATCCTGGGCATTACCACAGGTTCGTCCAAGTCGCTACTGCATCGTTCGCGTGTTATCTTGAGGAAAAAACTTAAAGGAATCCGGAGGCGCAATGGGCCGACACCCGTCTGATGCAACCCTATCCCGCTACGCCGACGGGGATTTGGGTAAAGAAGAGGAGACTCTTCTGGCAACTCACCTTGCAAGGTGCTCGGAATGCGAGAGGCGTCTTGCAGAGATTATTCATATCAAGGATCTGGCAGAGAGCCTTGAGCCTGTGGAGGTGCCCCCAGGCCTTCTTGCAGGCATCCGTGAACGCATCGCAGCCTCCGAGGCCTCAAAAACCTCTGGGTTGTGGCGCGGGATAGTCCTGGGGTTTGCCGTAAGTGCCGCAATACTTCTGTTTATACTGCTTCCCCACAGCACCACTCAGAAGCATCGAGAAGGACCCGTAACACCCCTGGAACCCGTAACACCCCTGGTCCCCGTAACACCCCTGGAACCCGTAACACCACTAGTAATTGAACCTGCAGGCGAACCCGTTGTCCCGCCGCTTGGACTGGCGCACGCACAGGGGTTCTATCAAACATCCGACGCCAGCGGCTCGGATGCCATTCTCGCAGCCTATGAGAAGCCTTCCCAGGACTCGACTTCAAAGGTTATTCTTATCCCCCTTGATGAGAAGGCCAGACAGAATATGGCGGCCTCAAGAAGAGGACTTCCGCCTTTCGGGGAAGACCTGCCTAGATGCAATGGGAATCAAGGATTTATAATTACCGTAGGGGAGAGATCCTACAGGTGAGCAAAACGTTTCAAGCACAAAAAGGAGAGATTAAATGAAAAGGGTTATAGGCATTTTCATCCTTATCTCAACGGCTGTACTTAACGCCGCTGTGCCGCTTGAGGGATTCAGCGAGGTTGTGGAAAAGGCGGCGCCGGCGGTGGTCGGCATCACCGTGACAAAGGAGGTTCCAGTCGTTCAGGGATTTGATTTCGACTTTGACGAGGAGAAGGTTCCGGAAGAGCTTCGCAAGTTCTTTAAATTCTGGGACTTCGGCACCCCCATTCCACGTGCTCCACGGTTTGTTCCGGGCGCAGGCTCCGGGGTAATCTTTGACGCGCAAGGATACGTGCTGACGAACAACCACGTTGTCGAGGGGGCGAGCGATATCGAAGTCAAGTTGTCGGACGGCAGGGAGTTCTCCGGAAAGGACGTTGAGGTGGTGGGCACCGATCCCGAGACCGACCTTGCCGTTATAAAGGTCAAAACCAAGGACGCCCTCCCGGTAGCGAAGTTTGCCAGCTCCGACGAGGTCAAGGTCGGCGACTGGGCGATCGCCATCGGCAACCCGTACAACCTTGAGCAAACCGTTACAGTGGGCGTGGTTAGCGCCAAGGGACGCAGCAACGTATCATTATACGGAGGGCCAAGCTACCAGAACTTCCTGCAGACCGACGCGGCAATTAATCCGGGCAACTCCGGCGGACCCTTGTGCAACATCAACGGCGAGGTCATCGGCATCAACACCGCCATCCGCACTAACGGGCTTGCCAACTCGGGTATAGGGTTCGCCATCCCCTCGGACATGGCCACAGAGATCGCCGAAGCACTTATCAAGTACGGAAAGATCTCACGCGGCTACATGGGGATATACCTCGATGAAGCCAAACCTGAGGTGCTTGAGGCTATGGGTATCGACGAACAAGGTGCCTTTGTAACCAGGGTTGTCCCTGACTCACCGGCTGAGAAGGCCGGCCTTTTCTCTGGCGACCTCATCACCTCGTTTGCCGGAGAAAAGATAACCTCGGTAGACCAGCTCCGCTGGCTTGCCGCGACCACCGCACCCGGCACAAAGGTTGATATTGATGTCATACGCGAGGGCAAACGCAAGAAGATAACCCTGAAGCTTGCAGAACGCCCTGGCCGCGAGGAACTCTCCACCCGCATCGAGCCTCTGCCCGAAAAAGAGGAAGAAACCAAGACGTCTATCCTTGGCATAACGGTCAAAGACATAAGTGACAGAATCAAGAAGGAATATGACGTCGAGCATGGGGTTCTGGTGGAAGAGGTTGAACCCGGCAGCTTGGCTGACAGGGCAGGGATTAAGCCAGGAGACGTGATCATCAAAGTCAACAAAACCCCCATCTCTAACGTCAGAGAGTTAAAGAGACTGAAAGGTAATCTGGAGAATGCAGACGTGGTTCTTTTCCAGATTAACCGCAGAGGGCACACGCACTTCCTAACCATCCGACCCTAGAAAGACCACAAAGAGCCGGGGCCGCAAGGCCCCGGTTTTTATTTTTCACCCCACATATCTGCTGCGCAGCTATGCGGGGACCCCGAATTTTA
>JAYELY010000173.1:0-2865 GCA_034717795.1 Caldifarciminota bacterium | reverse complement strand
CCGGATGCACGTCTTTGTTTCACTAACAAATTACCTAGGAGAAACAGAGGGGAAACTGAAATTCATAGATCCTGAAGGCAATGCTGTAGCCGAAATACAAGGACCTATTGCATTCCACGACAAACTTGCGACAGTGGAACTTAACATTATTATCAATGGCATGGTTTTTACAAAACCGGGTGTGTATACGATTGAGTTTTTAGTTGCCCATCAATTAGTAGGCTCACGTAAAATCCAAGTAATGGAAAGGAAGACATAATGACTCCATCCGAAGGGGTTCTAACTCAACCCGCCGTCAATCAAACATTTGAATCTCCAGAAGATAAGAAAAATGAACTTCAGTATATGGCGGCGGACGCGTATTATGAATTTCAAATCACACTCTCGCAGGATGTCATCTATGAGGAAGCAACAGACGAGGAGTTTTTCATTGCCGCAATCAGCAGCAAAGCTTATGAGTCTTGGCTAGAAGAAGAAGACATTATTGACCACAAAAAACGCAGACCCCTATGAACGTATCCCCTGGAGATGTCCTTATAGCGAAGGTGCCTTATACCAGGGACATCCCTGAGGGATATATCAAAACTGTTCCTGTCAAAGAAAGACCGGTATTAGTCATTTCGACCGTAGAATTCAATACCAGAGAATCTGCTTTTGTAGTGGTTCCTATCAGTTCGCGTATAGACCGAATGGATAATTATGATGTCCACATAAGCACACAAGAAAGCGTTAAATGTGGACTTATCAAGCAATCTGTTGCGAGACCGAACCTCATCACCACTTTGTCGTTAGAAAGAATAGTAGACAGGCTGGGGAAAGCTCCCCGTCCTTTGATGAAGAAAATCTACGGCCAGATAAGAAATATTCTTGGCCTAGCTTCTAAATAAAGTCCACTAGTAAAAAGAATCGGGCGGACCTGACGCAAAGCACGCAGCCAAGCGCTACGAACGTCAGCCCGTACGTTATTTTAATCTGCGTTAATCTGCGGACGCCTATGGCGAGAACGACCTAGGGAGTTCTCATCTGCGGATAATTTATGATTTAATCTGTGTAATCAGCGTAATCTGCGGATAGACTATTACTCAATCCGTGAAAATCTGTGTACGCCCATGGCGAGAACGACCTAGGGAGTTCTCATCTGCGGATAGACAAAAAGAGGGCGACGCATGCGTCGCCCCTACGAATCTGTGTTAATCTGTGAAATCTGTGGTTTTACAACCTGTCCGCTACCGCCTGGGCGACCTCCAATGTAGTATTCGTCCCGCCCATGTCGTATGTGCGCACCTTGCCTTCGACGATAACTGCGGCGATTGCTTTGTCGGTGGCTTGTGCCATGTCCTTTTCGCCCAGCCAATCGAGCATGAGTTTAACAGTGAGGAGCATGGCCATGGGATTCACCTTGTACTGCCCGGCGTACTTGGGCGCAGAGCCGTGGGTTGGTTCAAACAGCGCATAATCGTCACCTATGTTGGCCGAAGCCGCAAAACCCAGTCCACCCACAAGCTGACCGCACAGGTCGCTGATGATGTCGCCGAACATGTTTGATGAAACCAGCACGTCGTATTCTCTGGGATTCTTCAAAAGCCACATGCACATGGCGTCCACGTTGGCCTCCCAAAGCAGAACGTTGGGGTACTCATCTGCAATCTTGCGCGCCTCGCGGATCATGAGGCCCGAGGTCTCACGGATCACGTTCGGCTTTTCAACTACGGTAACCGAGAGACGGTTGTGGGTCTTGGCGTACTCGAACGCAGAACGCAGGATGCGCTGACATCCTTTGCGGGTAAAGATGCGGGTTGAGATGGCCATGTCCTCGTTGGCGGTATCTGCGAATTTTTTGGCATTGGGATGGGTGTTGATAGCGGCGCGGACGTTGTCAGGCACCGGGTGCCACTCTATTCCGGCGTAAAGACCCTCGGTGTTCTCGCGGAAGATAACGAGGTCAATGCCCTCTTCATAGACCAGCGGGTTGCCCGGATACGCCTTGCAAGGCCGCAGGTTGGTATAGAGGTTGAACAGCTGACGCAGGCGCACGATTGGCGAGCGGTAGACAAGTTCTTTGCCCTGGAGTTCAGGGATTAGCTCGGCAGCCGCCTCCTGTTTGGGCTTGGAGGTTATCGCCCCGAACAGGCAGCAATCGGTGGATTTGAGGAGCTCGATGGTGCGCTGTGGCAGGGGTTCGCCCTCGGTGCGCCAGAACTCCCAGCCTACGTCGCCGTAGATGTATTCTGCATCCAGCTTGATTTTATCCAGAACGATCATCGCCGCCTCGGTGACGTCCTTTCCTACACCGTCACCAGGCAGCACTGCAATCTTGTACTTAGCCACTACGCCTCCTTCTTAGGCAGTTTCAAATCGCTTCGCGTCCACTCAATCCCTTGCCCCTTCACCCAGACTTTAACGTTCTCCCAAAGCTCCAATGCGGCATTATAGCGAGTCTGGAGGGAAGTTTCAACCTCACCGTACAGGATAGTTCCCGTAGGGGCACGGCATGCCGTGCCTCTACCTTCGACCTCACCGTGAACAATCTCTATCAGCCTTGAAAAGTCCCGAGGGAGGTTCTTGAGTTTCTTTGACTCCTCCCAGGCATTGCGCCAACTCTGGTAGAAGTAACGGTTCACAAGGACAACCAACTGAACAGCTATCTTGGAGACATCGAAAAGAGCGGTGAGGATGTCGGATTTAACTTCACTCTCCCAGGCATTTTGCAGCGAACACACATCTTCGGCAAATACCAGCATGAGATCCAAGAGAGCGTGCCGGAAATCTCCGTCTTTCAGAAGAGCTTCTTTAGCGGCCTGTTTGATATTGACCAGGCAATCGTCGCCTTCTTTCAGATAGACAGGCACAAACCTGTGCCACTGA
>JAYELY010000172.1:0-2903 GCA_034717795.1 Caldifarciminota bacterium | reverse complement strand
CGAGTATGCAAGATGTCCTGCGTCTGTTGAGAGGCCGTCCGATGTGTCAATGCAGGCCGTTGCGACTCCTCTTAGCGCCAGACCCAGGGCGATGCGCGGCTGGGGTCTCAGGTGTCTGGCCTTGGATTCCCTGAACCCTTCAGCCTCCTTCCGCAGCGCCTGCTGACCAACCGATGAAAGTCCTGGGAATCCGGAGCAGTAGAGCAAATCGCCTGGGCGTGCTCCGCAGCGAAGAAGTGGATTTTCCGATCTGCCAATGGCCGTAAGGCTCAAAATCAGCCTGTCTAAGGACACCGTATCCCCGCCTGCAATCTCCGCTCCCAAAGGACCGGCCACCTCCTCCATCCCCTGATAAAGCTTCTTGGCAAAATCAACCTCGAGTCCTGAAGGAGCAAACAGATTCACCAGAAGGCACACTGGCTCTGCACCCATGCCTGCAAGATCCGAAAGCGTTGCCGCGGCTGCCTTGAAGCCTATGTCTGAGGCGGAAAAATACAGCCTTGAGAAGTGAACGCCCTCCACGTAAGAATCTGATGTAACGACCGTCCCATCGGCAATAACCAGGGCATCGTCGCCTATCCCGACCTTTACACGTGGGTTTCGGGTCTTAAGCCATTTCGGGAGCCGATCGAGAAACCCCTGCTCACCAATATCTTCAAGCCTCGACATTTTTAAGCGTCTCTCGGACAAGCTCGGCGCGTTTGCGGTCGCGCTGCTCAGGTTCAAGCTCTTCGCCGAAGTAAAGCTGCAGGTTTGCGGGTCGAGAGAGGATCATAAGCTTGTTCAGGGTGGCTACATCAAGGCCTGGCATTGGCAGTCCCAGGCGCAGGGCTGACAGGAGATTGAGCGTCTCCTCGCTGGTAAGTATCCGGGCGTACTTCAGGATGCCGAGCGAACGGAACGTCTTGTCCTGGATGTATGAGGCCATGTTGGTCATAAGGTAGCTGCGTGCATCGCGCTCGTAGCGTATAAGCTGCTCTGCCATCCCGGCTAAGGTCCCAACGATCTCCTCCTCGCTCTGGCCAAGTGTACGCTGGTTGGAGATCTGGAAGAGATGCCCTTTGGTCTCGGTGCCCTCGCCGTACGTGCCTCGTACAGAGAGTCCAAGCTGAAGCACCCCGCGCAGTACACGGTCTACCTCCCTGGTTAAGATCACCCCTGGGAGGTGGATGAGTATCGAGGCGCGCATACCGGTGCCTACATTGGTAGGACATGCGGTAAGAAATCCGTAGCGTTCGCTATAGGCAAACGGCAGCTCCGAGTTCAAACGTTCTTCGATCTCGCTCGTTCGCTTGAAGGCTTCTTTAAGGGAGAGCCCTGATGCAAGAACCTGAAGCCTGAGATGATCCTCCTCGTTTATCATCAAACTGAAGGTTTCGTCTTCTGTGGCAAAGAAACCCCGCGGCCCCTTGCCCTTCAGAAAATCGTGCGAAACCAGATGACGTTCCAGGAGGAACTGGGCTTCAAGCGGGGGCAGGTCTTCCACATGGACAACCCCGCGTCCGTTGGAGATAAGCGTTTCAGTCAACGTTCGATTTATGCTGGAAACCAGCTCCTTCTGTTCCTGGGGAGACGCTTTCGGAAGAAATGATACGCCGGCTACGTTGCGTGCAAGTCGTATCCGGGAGCTGATAACGATGTCCGCCTGGGGACCTTTGCCTGAAAGCCAGGCTCCAACCTTACTGGCCTTCAGTCCGCTTTTCATATTTCTTGAGGTCATCTCGTATCCTTGCGGCCTTTTCGTATTCCTCCTGCTGTATCGCCTTGAAAAGCTCCTGCCTCAGACGTTTCTTTTCCATCTCGACAAAAACTGGAGAGGGTTTCTGGTTCTTTGCAGCCTCGCGGCCGGTATGCTGGGTGGTGCCCTGGATGCGGGAGACGAGCCTCTCCACATGATTCCCAAACCCCTGGTAACACTTCTCACACCCGAATCTGCCAAGACGGCGAAACTCTGCCCAGCTCATCCCGCACGCAGAACAGCACAGCTCCTCGTCCTTGCCCTCCCCAAGCTCCTTCAGGAGCTCGCTGAACATCTGTGAAAGCGGCTTCTGCTTGTCTAAAAGATACCCCTTCTTAGCCGCACACGCCTTGCACAGATGCCTTTCCTTGAGCTTACCCTCCGTGTTCACCTCGGTAATCAAAACCTCGGCTTCGTTCTCGCGGCATTCCTCACAGAGCATTACATCTTTCCATCTATAAGATTATAATGTTTGTCAGTGAACTTCTTAATTATAGGATTATGCGAGACTATGACAAACGTCACCTTGAGCTTATCGTTAAGGCGAGTAAATATCTCCATAACCTCTCGTTCGGTCTCCAGATCCAGATTACCTGTAGGTTCATCAGCCAGCACAAGTCTCGGTTTATGAACCAACGCCCTTGCTACGGCAACGCGCTGCTTCTCGCCTCCGGAAAGTTTGACAGGCAGGAAATCGGTGCGATCGCGAAGCCCGACCTCCTCAAGGATCGCGGCTGCGTGATCAAAGGCCTCAGCCTTGGGCGTTTTTCCTATGAGTAACGGCAAAGCAACGTTTTCTAAAGCCGAAAACTCGGGCAACAGGTGATGAAACTGGAAAACGAACCCGATCTCACTGTTGCGAAAGCGGGCAAGCTCGGAATCGTCCATCTCGAACACGTCCTTGCCGTCAAAGTAAATCTTGCCCGAGGTAGGCCTGTCAAAGGCACCCAGAAGATGAAGAAAAGTGCTCTTGCCTGAACCTGAGGGGCCGAATATCGAGACCGTCTCGCCCTTATGAAGCTTTAAAGACGCAGACCGGAGAGCATGAACCCTGTCGTCGCCGTTGATATAAATCTTCTCCAAATCTTCCGCCACCAGAAGTATCCTACTCATAGCGAATCGCATCCACAGGATCGAGCTTTGAGGCGCGTCTGGCAGGATAAAG
>JAYELY010000171.1:4847-14876 GCA_034717795.1 Caldifarciminota bacterium | reverse complement strand
GCAAACTCATAGATACGTAGAATTGCTCTAATCCATGAATCCATGATCTATTTTAAGCGGAACTTACGGATTTGTCAAGGTGTATTGTACCCTCACCCTAACCCTCTCCCAGAGGGAGAGGGAACTGGGATCTTTTGTGCTGCGCACAAAAGGAGCACCAAGGGGTCCCCGCAAAGTTGTCTCTAACCTCGCGGGGCAGTATTGACATCGGCTGATTTTTGACTATAAAACAGAATCGCTTAAGTCTAGTCCTCCAATGGAGGGCGAAAGGCCTGCAGAAAAGTCCAACCGACTCCTTTTGGGATCAAGAGGTGCAGAGAATGAAGGACGCGCCGTTTGAGGAGAAGCCGGCTCTAAAACAAAAGGAGCCTGTGGTGAGGCAACGCTCGCTTGGGCCGGTTCCCGATCTTGAGGAGTACGTAGCGCCCGACTGGTGGCGCAGCCTTTTTAACTCCCTCTATCTAAAGACCGACGCCGACCTCTCGATGGGGATCGTCGGCAACCCGCCCGAGTCTTACCAGGTGCTTCCAATCATCGAAGAAGATTACTCCAACCTGCCCGAAGGTCTTCCCCGCATCTGCGGATACGAGGCCAAGTGGCTGCCCTCATCGCCCTACTGGAAGAACCTGCGGTCTGTCCCTGCCAGGCTGCCGGATGAAACGAAAAAACTCCTGATCGAGTGGTGCGCCAGGCTCTTTGAGCGGCTTGAGTGCCGCGACTACGCCAGGTTCGACTGGCGGCTCGATTCTGCTGGCCTGCCAAAGCTTTTGGAGGTCAATCCCAATCCGGGCTGGTGCTGGGACGGGCATCTGGCAAAGATGGCGAAGATAGCCGGAATGTCCTACGCCGAGATGCTTGCCGCCATACTAAAAACAGCCGAGCAGCGACTGGGCCTGCAGCCAACAAACGGCGCGCTAAACTAAGGCCCCTCCTCCAGAGAACAGTGTTGCCCCTCCAAGCTGTCACCCCATCGGGACCTGGGCTTTACTTGCCGTGAGGCGCGCGAAGCTCCGAGAGTTTGGCTGAAAGCTCTGCGCCCAACCCGGTAAGCTTGAACGCATCTTCCGCTCTGGTTACGAACCCCGCATCCTCAAGCAGCATAAGCGAACTCTCCACAGCGCTCTGCGGCAGCTCTATACGCCGGATGTCCCGCACGCTTGCAAGAATCTGGGCCACTCCCATTGGGGTCCGGCTTTCGGCAAGGCTCTCTATTATGGCGGATGAGACGGTGGTCCCGAAAAAGAAACTCATGAGTGCCCTTGAAAGCTCTTCTCGATACATTTTTTTCTCTCCAGTTCAGGGATTATTTGTGGTTTTTGCCTTCAGCTGGACCGATTACTTGAACGTTGCTCGATAACGACCTCCTTGTGGTTTCTTTAGACTTACGACACTTAATTATTGTCAGGGTGATGGAGATGTCAAGGTATTTTTACCCGGAAACATCTTGATCGAATTTGAGGATCAAGTGAACGAATCTCCTGGCCGCACTTTTGGCAATCCTGACTTGGTAGGCCAAAGTGCCTCACAACTCGTCTAAAGATACAATCTTACCCTCTTCGACTTCCTTTTGTGCCTCGCGCATGCGCTTGACGAACTCAGGGTTATGGGCAAGTACTCGTAGGGGCCGACCTTCAGGTCGGCCCGCAACCCTTGACACCACCAACGATTGAGATACGATAACTAAAATAACAAGGAGGATGATTTGAATACGGCGCATTCGAATAAAGAGGGCAACTTGAAAAAAGAAAAGTCTCAGCCCAAAAATAGAACCCGCCGAGACAGAAAACCGCATAGGAAGTGGATAGCGATACGTATCTTGGTGGTTGCCGTATGTCTCCTTTATAGCGCTGGTTCTGCGTATATAAATATAAAGCAATCTATCCGTGCACTCAAAGAAAATGCCGAAACAGAGATGTATTACCGCCTACACCTAAGTCATATGAACGAAATACTTCTTGAGGAACAGGGTGCAATTCTTGTGACAACCTTTTTCCTTGTTTCATCAAATATCTTAAACTTAGATATGACAATAGCTAATTTACCGTTTGCGTCAGATACCATGACAACAGAAACCATCTGGAAGAAACGTGAAGATTTAACCCAGCGAGAAACTCACGAACGTCTGTTGCACTTGATGCAAGAAGTAAGTGACCTGCACAACGATATAAGAAAATTGGCTTTTCATCATGATCTACTTCTACGGGAGGCCCTTATTTACCACCGAAAAACACAAAATTTGGTTTTAAGAGTATCTCTCTATCTCGTCGGTTTAATTGTTATTTTCGCCGGAGCTTACACAGCTCTTCAAGTCACAGATAAAAACCGACACAAAGACATCTGGCGAATCATCCTAGGATCACTTGAGATGAGTCTTGGACACAATATAGGTTTTGGGGTTAAGCCAAGTCGACCGACTCCTACATTGATGCGGTGGTTGTTTATATTAGAAAGGGCTGTCTCATTTATCTATATCATCTTGATTATAGGAGCTTTGATCGCGCTCTTGGCCTAGCTAAAGCACTCTTACAAACCCCATCCCTGGCAGCTGCTTGATTACGCCCTTAAGTTCCATGTTTAGGAGGGTTGGAAGAGAGGCGTAATACGGACCGCTTTCCTTGCAAAACCGTGGCCTTTACAAATGATAAAGTCGAAACCGAGAGTGCAAATTCCAAAGAAAAAAGACCGCTGATTACTATTGGTTCAGCGGCCGAAACCTTTAGAGGTTCCCTACAAAGGTAGAGAACTATAGTGCTATCAGTATAGTCAAATATCCCAATATGTCAAGCCTTCGGTTGAACCCAGAACCCCCCAACGGATTTTACCCCAGACGTATGCTGCGCATCCGTCCGGGGACCCCGAATACACATACCAAAAAGCTGCTTTGTGTCTTTGCAACCAAAAGGACGGGCACAGGCGGGGGCCCCAATAACTCTCCTATGAAATGACCAACTTCTGACCAGCTTTTGTCCAGCTTAGGCCTGGATTTTGTCCACCTTTTGGGTAGCTTTTGACCAGCTTTTGGGGAGCTTTTGTCCACCTTCTGAAGCTATAATATGCGCACAAATCTCATCCCCGGCAGCTGCTTGATGACGCCCTTAAGTTCCATGTTTAGGAGGGTTGGGAGTAGCTGCGCCGAGGATGTCCCCAGCCTATCCACAAGGTTATCCACATGGATGGGTTCAGGACCTAGAAGCCGGTAGATGCGTTTTTCTTCGTCAGAAAGCGCGGAGTCGTCCGGCATATCTTGCGTACCTTCAACGCTTACAGGCCGATACACCGCGGCGTACTCCTCCAGGATGTCCTCGACCCTGGAGACCAGCTTTGCGCCGTCGCGCAGCAGCCGGTTGGTTCCCGCGGACTGTTCAGAGAAGATGCCGCCCGGAACTGCAAACACGTCGCGCCCTGCGTCCGCTGCCCAGCGCGCGGTTATCAAAGCGCCCGATCTTGGCCCGGCCTCGACCGCCACAACCCCGTGCGAGAGCCAGGCGATTATCCGGTTGCGACGCGGGAATAAACCCCGTTCAGGAACCGTGCCTGGCAGGAACTCGGTTATTACCGCTCCCTGCGCCGCGATTCGATCGAAGAGTTCTTCATTTTCAGGCGGGTAGGGTATGTCTATCCCGCAGCCCAGCACCGCGACCGTGCGTCCTCCTGCGGAAAGACACCCTTTATGCGCCAGGCTGTCGATCCCGCGTGCGGCGCCTGATACGATAACGATTCCTCGTGCGCCAAGCTCGCGCGCCAGGCGTTCTGCGGCAGCCCTGCCGTAACCGGTGGGGTGACGGGTGCCCACCATCGCTATCACCAGCTTCTCCTCGGCTCTCAACTCTCCACGCACGAATAGCACCGCCGGAGGCTGAGGCGAGGACTTCAGAAGCAGGGGGTAGTCTGAATCCAGTATGGTAACGATCCTTGCACCGCAGCGCTCAAGCTGTTTGAGAGCGTCACTAGCTTCTTTTGAGCGCGAATAGAAGGCGATCTTGGAGACGATCTTTTGAGGGATACCGGCCTCTTTCAACTCAGACTTGGAGCGTGCAAATATCTCCTCGGCTGACCCGAACGCATCCATAAGCCTGGCCAGTCTTGTCTGCCCCAAACCTTCTATGGATAAAAGATCAACGTATGCCTCGTTCTTCACCCGTAACACTCCTTTCTCAAGTAACCCTTGTCTGCATACATATACCTGAGATTAACTTTCGCTGTGAACCTCATTTGTTAACCAAATCGGTTACGCGTTTCTTTAACTCAGCCAACCCCTGTTTCTTTAGGGCCGAGATATACGACACCTCTTGCTCGCCGGGGATAGAAGGCTTTTCTTTAACCAGATCCATCTTGTTCACCACAACGATCCTCGGGCGAGCAGGGAGTTCAGGGTTATAGGATCCGAGTTCTGCCAGAAGCGTCTGATAGGCGGCTGCCGGATCCTCGTCCGCGGCAAGCACGAAGACCAAAAGCCGGGTGCGTTCGATGTGGCGCAGGAACCGCAGGCCCAGGCCCTTGCCTTCGGCTGCGCCCTGGATGATGCCTGGGATGTCTGAGAGGGTGAATGAGAGGTAGGAGTCGCGCAGCACGCCCAGGTTGGGGGATAGGGTGGTGAAAGGGTATGATGCGATCTTTGGTTCCGCATGGGTGAGCGCTTTAAGCAGGGTTGACTTTCCCGCGTTGGGCAGGCCAACGAACCCAACGTCGGCAAGGAGCCGCAGCACGAGCTTGAGTTTGCGGTGCTCGCCCGGTTTTCCTTCCTCATGCTCGCGCGGGGCCTGATGGGTGGATGTTGCAAAGCGCGCGTTGCCCCGCCCGCCGCGTCCGCCGCGAGCCACAAGCAGACGCTGGCCGTGCTCGAGGACCGAACCGATAAGTTCGCCCGTATCGGAATCGTATACGTCGGTACCAAGAGGAACCTGGATCTCTTTGGATTCTCCCCTGGCCCCGTGCATGTTTTTGCCGCGGCCGTTGCCGCCCTTGGCCGCGCGGTAGAAGACATGGTAGGCAAGGTCGGCCAATGTGGCCAGTTGCAGGTTCCCAACCAGATAGCAAGAGCCGCCGTCACCTCCGTCGCCGCCGTCAGGCCCGCCTCTGGGAACAAACTTCTCGCGCCTAAAGCTCACGCAGCCTCGCCCGCCTGAACCGGCGGCCACGCGTATCGTCACCTCGTCTATAAACCGCACCCAATACTCTATGCAACATTAGAAGCAAGTCAAGACTCTGTCTTGATTTTCTCTTCAGATACATTGAGAGTTGGGGTCCCCGTACGGCTGCGCAGCAGGTGGACGGGGTGAAAAAGGAGCAGCTACATTCAACGTTGAAGTGCAACACATAGGTTAGCGACTTCGAGGGGTGTTCTAAAGCCCAAGCACTTGCTCCGCATGCGTCGCCCTTCGGTCTTGGGCCTGTTGTTTAACCTTGACTCTATCAACTTGATATCCTCGTTACTGATTATACTCCGCAAGCGTCGTCCTTCGGTAGCGAAGTCGGTCTTCTTTGGCAAATACTGTCTGACCAGACCATTGGTGTGTTCGTTGGTTCCTCGTTGCCAGGAAGAGTAAGGTTCGCAGAAGAAGCACCGGATGTCTGTTTCTTTAGAGATTTCTTCATGCTCGGCGTGGGTTCAATAATGAAGTGCAACATCTTGGAAAGCGGGAAGGAATACGTTAGCTGCATTCAAACTGTTGACTTCCCCCTCCTTATGGCCTAAACTTCGCCCATGGAAGAGGCATACGCTGAGGGAACCAGGTTAAGGGGGTTGTGAGGTGAAGGTTGCACTCTATCCCCCTGGTGTGGTGGATATCGTCATCCTTGCAGGGCTGGCGCTGTGCGTCCTGCTGCCTCTTGTGCTCGCCCCCCGAAGGTTTTCAGGAATACTCAAGCTTCTGCGCCCGCTCAGACTGATCCACTACGCGGGTTTCGCGGCAGGGGGCGCGGTGATGGGTGCGGCGGTGGGCGGGGCGGCGTTCGATCCATATCTCCTCTTTTATGTAACCGTCTCGGCCCTTGCGGCGTTCCAGGGGGCGGTGTTTCTCAACGACATCTTCGACGCGGAGATAGACCGCCTGGCCGGCAAACAGACCCCCTTCTCCAAAGGTCTTCTGGGTCGCAGAGGCTCCTACATCCTTGCCGCTTTTCTCTCGGTCTTCTCCCTGATTCTGGTGCTGCGCTGCGGGTTGGCAAGTTTTTTGGCTCTCCTTGCCGCTCACGTGATCTCCCTCCTCTATTCCACGCCGCCGCTGCGGCTCAAACGCCTCTATCCTTTGAACGTGTTCCTTCTCGCGCTGGCAGGTTTGGCGGTGATGGTTTCGGGGTTTGCCAGCCACGCACCGGTTGTGCTCTTCCCCTTAAGGATGCTGATCCTGGTCATTGTGACCCTAACCGCCACCTTCGGCACCAAGGACATGGCGGACGTTGAGGGGGATCGCAGGCGAGGAATCAGGACGCTTTTTACCCTGCTGGGTTTAGAGAAGGGGCGTTGGGTGAACGCCGGGCTGGTTCTTGTTTCCTACCTTTTGACTCCCATTATCCTTGCCTATCCCAGGCTTTACTGGGCCGCGGCACCTTTCGGCGTCCTTACGTCAGCCCTGATCGTGATTCGCGGGAGAAAGAAGCTGAAGGAAGCACTGGTCCTTACGATATACATCCTGTTCGGACTCCTCGTACTATGGCTGATCGCCGCGGGCGAGATCTTTTGACACCCCGAATCTTAAGCCTCAGAGATGTACTCTACGAAGCACTATATACCGCAGCGGAGATTCCGAGCAATCCGTCCGGCAAGTTTCACGTGAAACGTCCGGATCAACGACAGGGATTGTTTCACGTGAAACAATCCCTGAACCAAAACCAAAAAGACCCAAAGACCAATTCACCCTTGGGAAACATACGTTCACATTGCCGCGCCCCCGTGCGGCGTTAAATCTTCCAAAACCGTTCAGGATCATTATTATAGCCAACCGAGAAATACACTTGACAACCTCACGCAACCGAGTAAGATACGAAAATGGATGCCCGCACGCAGGACATCAGGGAACCGAAAACACAAGGAAGGTGGAGAAGAATATATGAGGCGGCGCTTCTTCAAACCTCGAAGGCACCGCATTCCCTACGGCGTCATCGTGGGAGTGGCCGTATTGTCCCTGGCGCTGGGGTTCTACATGATCTTCCGGTTCCTTATGCCGGTGTGTCAGGGTTAGCACTCTTCGGAGGAAGTCTTGAGCTGAAGGAGGCTTGAAAGATGACTAAGCTACATTTCAACTATAAAGACATATTCCGGGCCTTCAGGCTCGGGTTCTCGGCCAAGAAGATATGGGTGGGCTTTCAGGGCCTGCTGTTCGGCTGGCTGGGCTACATGGTTCTCGGCTACCTCGCATATCTCGTCTCAGGGACAAGCATAGCGGCCGTCTGGGAGAACTTCCGTCTCCTGCCGATGCCCGATGCTGTGGCTGCACTTCCTGCCTTCAACGTAGGAGGCTGGATACTCTGGGCAGTAGGCGTGGTCTGGCTTGTCTTCGCCGCTCTGACCGCCGGGGTTGCCATCTCCAAACTGACCTACGAGCAGCTGCGCGGGGACGAGTTCTTTGAGGTCAAGGAGGCGTGGAAGCAGGCGCTGAAGAGCCTGGGGGCACTTATCGCCACCCCTGTCCTTCTGGGACTCTTTATCGTTCTCTTGCTTGCCGCGGGTCTGCTTCTGGGTCTTATCGGAAGGATACCCTATGCAGGCGAGATGATCGTTGGGCTTTTGGCCATACCCGCCTTTGCCGTAGCGTTATTCGTGGTCTACCTCATTGTGGTGTTTTTCTTCACCTTCACTATCAGTCCTGCGGTCATTGGAACCACCAAATCGGACGCCTTTGACAACCTTTTCGAGGTCTTCTCGTGCGTCAACGACCAGCCCTGGCGACTCGTCTGGTACCAGTTCCTGTTGGTTATCTTCGCGAGAGTGGGAATGACGGTCCTGGCGTTCTTCAGCGTAAAGGCCCTCCATCTGGGCCGCTGGATCGTAGGGATCCCCATGAACGTCGGTCAAGCGAAATCTGGTGCTCAGGTTCTCTACAAGCTCGACCTCATGATCAACTCTGCAGCCGACACCGTAAGGTTGGTGCTGCCGCGCTGGGTGGAGCAGGCTTCATTCTGGCTGCCCAACTGGTTGCATGGTTTATTCGGCTGGATAAAGGGAGCGGTTGCCCTGCCCAGCCTTGTTACCTCCCAGGCCCCGATGATACCGAACTGGTCGATACTGGCAGGCACCGTGCTATTCTCCATCTTCTACCACGCGTTTATACTCTTCGTGCTGAGCTATGGGATGGCTGTCTGGTTTTCGGGCAACACACTGGTCTATCTCGTGCTCGTTAAGAAGAAGGACGAGCGCAACCTCTTAGAGATCAAGGAAGAGGAGATCGAGATCCCTGAGAAGCTCGAGGTAACCACACCCGCAGAGGAAGCGAAACCGGCACCCAAGAAAAAAGCCCCGACGAAGAAAAAGCCGACTGCAAAGAAAACCACGCGCAAGACGAAAAAGGGTTAAAGCTTAAGTGCCCTCGTCCCGATCCAACCCGTGAGGGACGCAAGGCATCTACGAGATCAATGCCGGCCGTTCGCGTAATGAATGCGAACCAAGGGCGAGATTAGAGTAATGGCAGCCGCCCGTGTTCGAGTAACCGGAGCGGTTCAAGGGGTGGGCTTTAGACCATTCTGTTACCGCGAGGCCGTAAGGCGCGGCCTCGCGGGCTTTGTTTTAAACGACCTCGCCGGGGTCCAGATTCATCTGGAAGGCTCGTCTGGCGCGATCGCCGGGTTCATCAACGAGCTCGAAACAAACCCGCCGCCTGCATCGCGTATAACGGAAATCAAAGTGAAAGAAACCGAAGAGCAAGGACTATCGAAGTTCAAGATAATCGAAAGCGAAGCAGGCCAAGCGTCTCAGGAACTCCAGGTCTCGGCCGATCTTGCCACCTGTGAGGGCTGCAAGAGAGAGATACTGGATTTCGAAGATCGCCGCTATCGCTACGCCTTCACCAACTGCACCGACTGCGGACCCCGATATACCATCATCTCATCCCTCCCCTACGATCGACCAAAAACAACCATGGCTGAATTCAAAATGTGCGAAGACTGCCAGAGGGAGTACGATGATCCCGCGAACCGCCGCTTCCACGCCCAGCCCAACGCCTGCCCGGTATGCGGTCCTGAACTTGTGCTATTTGACGCGTCTGGGAGAGTGCTGAGATGTAAAGATCCTATCGAGGAGACGGTGCGGCTGCTGCTTAAAGGAAAGACCGTTGCGGTAAAAGGCCTGGGCGGGTATCACCTGATGTGCGACGCGATGGATCCTGAATCTGTGGCGAGATTAAGGAATCGCAAGCGCAGGCCGCATAAGCCGCTGGCCGTGATGTGTCGGGATACCGAGCAGGCAAGAAGCTTGGCGGTTATCTCTCGGGAAGAGGAGCTTGTGTTACGCTCGCCAGCAGCCCCTGTACTCCTTCTCCAATGGAATCCTGAGGCGCCGCAGGATATAAGGGCAGCACTCGCTCCCCTCAATCCAGGCGTAGGCATCATGCTTGCCTACACCCCGATTCACCACCTTATGTTCGCCACAGTCCTCGAAGGGAAGAACTTGAACCCTTTGGTCGCGACCAGCGCGAACCGGGGCGACGAGCCGATCATCGCGGATGAAGGGGAGCTTTTCGATAAGGTGGGGGATGTGATTGACGCGGTGCTGGCACACAACCGGAGGATTGCCAACCGCATTGATGATTCCATTGCTTTCTTACACCCCACGCCCTCGCCGCGCGATGGCGTGGGGACCCCGAAAGAACCTCGACCCTCAAAGATGAGAGACAGCCTTCACTTGATCAGGAGGGCCAGGGGATTTGCTCCGGCACCTTTGGAAACGCCTTTCCGTTTTCAACCTTCGTTTGCAGTAGGAGCGGAGATGAAGGGTTCGTTCGCGGTGGCCGAGGGCAACCGCGTATGGCTATCTCCTCACATAGGCGAGCTTTCAGGCCGCGCGAGCATGGAGTTCTTTGAGCAAACCCTTGGCAC
>JAYELY010000171.1:0-4747 GCA_034717795.1 Caldifarciminota bacterium | reverse complement strand
TTGCAGTAGGAGCGGAGATGAAGGGTTCGTTCGCGGTGGCCGAGGGCAACCGCGTATGGCTATCTCCTCACATAGGCGAGCTTTCAGGCCGCGCGAGCATGGAGTTCTTTGAGCAAACCCTTGGCACCTATCTTCGCTGGTTCCGCGTCAAGCCTGAAGTGGTTGTCTGTGACGCGCATCCTGACTACCTCTCCACCCGGTGGGCCGAGCGGTATGCCGAGGATAAGGGCATCCGGCTTTACCGCGTCCAGCACCACCACGCGCACGTAGCCTCGGTTATGTTCGAGCACGAGATGGAGGAGGAGGTAATCGGCCTTGCTTTGGACGGTACAGGTTATGGGCCTGACGGCTCGATCTGGGGCTGTGAGCTTTTACACCTGACCGATCGAGGAGTGAGATTTAAAAGGTTGGGGCATCTTAAACCTTTGCCCCTTGTAGGGGGTGAGCTGGCAATTAAAAAACCGCGCAGGATGGCAGCCGGGGTGATTGCCGATCTGTTTGGAAAAGACAAGGCGATAGCGATGTTCGGTAAAGAGGGTGAGATTGCCGGCAAGATGCTTGAAAACGAAAGTGGTGTGTTGCGTGGGGTGTTACGGGTGTTGCGGGTGTTACGGGTATCGAGCGCGGGCAGGCTGTTCGACGCGGTCGCAGGGCTAGTTGGTCTTGTGGATGAGATCACCTTCGAGGCCCAGGCGCCGGTGGCGCTGGAATCGCTTTGTCCTGCCGATCTTGAGAGTACGACCGGATACCCGTTCGCGATAAGCGACGACCTCATCCTTGATCCCGCGCCCTGCTTTGCGGCGATAATTGAGGATATGGAAAAGGGCGTTGGGTTGTCTGCGATCTCCGGACGGTTCCACCTTGGTTTTGCAAGGGTCCTGATCCGTTGGCTTGAGCGAGCCAGAGAGATGACCGGCACAAGCGCCGTCGCCCTTTCAGGCGGCGTGTTTGCCAACCGCACCCTGGTTCGTCTGTTGAGCACCCTCGCCTGTGAGTTGGTCGAAAAACCCCTCCCGCTTCTTTTCCCAAGGCTTATCCCTGCGACGGACGGGGGCCTTGCAGCCGGCCAACTCTTGGCAGCTCGAGCACTTATCGAGCTGGAGCCAATTAACGCTCAAACTACTTGACAAGCTTTCCACAAGGCGTATAGTTTCATCGTCCCCACCACCCCGGCATCGGGAACCAGGAGGGTCAAGTTACGTAAACTAATAAGTTATAGATGGAGAGATTGTGGATAAGTCTGTGGATAACCTGGAGGAAAAGTGAGCACCGAAACCCTCTGGGCCGCTGTAATGGAACATCTGAAGGATCGGATCCCTGAGGAGGGCTTCAATACGTGGTTTAAGCCCGCGCGCTTCCTGGAACAGCGAGAGGGTATGCTTCTGGTTGAGGTCCCTAATCCGTTCTTCGTGGAGTGGATAGAGGAGTACTACGGCAAGGCGCTCGCGGACGCTTTGGCCGAGGTCAATTCAGGCGATCTTCGGATTGCGTTCAGGGCGCGCAAGGTCGAGCCGGGTGCGGCAAGGCCGAGGTTTACGAGGCGCCGTCTCATCTACGCCAAGGACGGCTCTCGGCTCCAGGAGCGCTATACATTTGCCAACTGCGTTGTCGGGGAACACAACCGCTTCGCACATGCCGCGGCCCTTGCCGTTGCCGAGGCCCCCTCCGAGATTTACAATCCGTTGTTTATCTACGGCGGCGTAGGGCTGGGCAAAACACATCTACTTCAGGCTATCGGAAACTATCTGAACCGCGCACGTCCTAAACTCGCGGTCGCATACATCCCGGCAGAAACACTCTTTATCGAACTCATCGACGCCGTTGAGAAGGGAACCAGGATGGAGTTCAAGAACCGCTACCGGTCCAAGGACCTCTTGCTTATCGACGACATCCACTTCCTTCGCGGTAAGGAGTCGCTGCAGGAGGAGATCTTTCATCTCTTCAATCATCTGTACGAAGGCGGAAAACAGGTGGTGTTGACCTCTGACCGTCCGCCGCGCGAGATCCCAACCCTTGAGGAGCGTCTCGCCTCCCGCTTCTCCGGCGGCCTAGTGGTGGATATCCAGCCCCCTGATCTTGAAACCCGCATAGCTATCCTGCTGCGCAAGGCCTCCTCGGAAAACCAGAGCCTGCCGCAGGACGTGGCCTACTACATCGCATCAAGGATTCGCTCAAACGTACGCGAGCTTGAAGGCGCGCTCATAAGGCTGCTTGCACTCTCGTCCCTTACAGGACAAGGCCTTACAACCGCACTTGCAGAGGAGGTGCTTCACGATCTTTTAAGAAACCGTCCACGCACCACACCAAACCGCATAACAAAACAGGTGGCGCGCACGTTCAACGTAACAATCGAAGAGATAAAGGGCAGACGACGCACAGCACCACTGGCCCTTGCCAGACAGTCGGCGATGTTCCTTATGCGCAAGCTTTTGGGGCTTTCACTTAAAGAGATAGGCCGCTTCTTTGGTGGAAAAGACCACACAACCGTGATTCACGCGGTAGATAAAATAAAAAGATTGACCGAGGAGGACCTTGACTTCAAGGAAAAAATCATGGGGATAGAACAGAGGATAAACCGTGGATAGGGATGTGAGTTATCCGCCACGTCTTTGTTTTTCAACAAATATCCCCCTCAGTCAACAGAATTCTCAACATATGCGGCCGTATTTAAGTCCATACAAGACAGAAGGTTACCTCGAAATCCACCAAATCCACATTGACAACAACAACAACCTAAGTAATATTTGTCTCTACTGTTGTTGAACCAGAGGAGGAAAGATGTGGTTTAAGACTTCAAGGGATAGGCTGGAGGAGTTAATAAATAGGATAGTGCCTGTCATTCCTTCACGCACGCCCTATCCTATCATTCAGAATATCCTTTGTTCTACCGAGAAAGGGCACCTTACCCTTTTGGCTACAGATCTGGATATCTACGTAAAGACCTCAAGTGAAATAGAAGCAGCGGAAGAAGCACGTGTTCTTCTTCCGGGACGTAAACTTGCAGGGATAGTAAAGGAAAGCGCAGCCGAGGAGATAGAGTTTATAAAGGAAGAAAACCGGGTTATTCTGAAGGCTGGACGAAGCACATTCCGGATTCCTATACTTGATCCTGATGAGTTTCCCAAGATGTTCGAGCGGCCTTCGGCGATTCAGTTCAATATCGAGGCCTCCTCTCTTAAAGGGCTATTTGAGAGGGTTGAGTTCGCGGTCTCAAGAGGCGAGGATAGACCTGCAATGACCGGTGTACTTTGGGAGATCAAACCTGGACGCAATAGGATGGTTGCCACAGACGGTCATCGAATGGCTTTAAGTGAAGATAAAGAGAGTGTGCCGGAGATTGCAGAACAGTCCCACATCCTTCCTACAAAGATCTTTGGCTTCCTGCCAAGGGAACTGGAAGGCAGCATTGATGTCTTTCTTGACGAGGCAAAGATCGGTTTTAGCTTTGAAGCGACAGAGGTTGTCTCCCGCCTGATCGAGGGACCCTATCCCGATTATGAGAAGGTTATACCTGCCGAGATCAACAATATCCTCACTGTTCATCGCGAGGAGCTTACAGCGGCCCTGCGGCGGATGATGATCTTTACCAACCAGATTACCAGACAGATCAAGTTCGTTCTTGGCAGCAAGACCCTTCAGTTATTCGCCTCTTCACCCGAAGGCGAAGAGGCCCAGGAGGAGCTCACCGGCTCATATAAGGGCGATAGCTTCGAGGTCGCTTACAACGGCTCCTACCTTCTGGACGTCCTTCGCCACCTTGAATCCGATGATGTGGTGTTCGAGATAACAGGCGCGCTCTCTGCCGCTCTTCTGCGCGGCTCAGGCGAGCGGGAAAAACAAAATCGCCTTTACCTGTTGATGCCTATTTTGCTTGACTGATTAGAAAGATAGTCAATGGAAATTATCAGATGGATTACGAAGGACTCAAGCGGATTGTTGCCCAAAAGGAATGGGATACCCTTGAGCTGAAGAAGTCGACAGCCCAGATTAAACCCGCTTGTGAAACGTTGTGTGCCCTCCTTAATGGAAAAGGAGGGCATGTCCTAATCGGAGTTAAAAAGGATGGGGAGATCATAGGCCAAGAGATTTCAGAGAAGACTCTGGAAGGTATCGCTAACGAGCTCGCTAAGATCAAGCTACACAATGATGTAATTATGGAAAGGATAACCTTAGAGACTTCTGCTCGTAGAGAGGTCATTGTTTTAGAAGCTAGACCTTATGGCCCTCATGTTCCCTATACCTATGATGACCGACCTTATGAGAGGATCGGTAATACAGCTCGTCGTATGCTCCGAGAACGCTACGACCAACTTCTTTCTAAACGCAGAGACACCACACACCGGTGGGAGACCCAAGTTGCTGAAGGATGGAGTATTGAGGACCTTGACACAGAGGAGATTTTACGCACAGCTCGTCGCGGGATTGAGACCGGTCGTCTACCAGAATCTACAGGATCAGACCCCGCAGAGATACTTGAGCGGTTTGACTTAATGACCGATAGAGGAATCCTTAATGCCGCAGTGGTACTTTTCGGGCGGGAGTTTTTACCGGATTATCCACAGTGCGGACTGCGGATGGCCCGCTTCAAAGGTCTGAGTAAAATAGAGTTTCTGGATAATCGTCAGATTCATGCTCACGCCTTCCAACTTCTTGAAGAGGCTATGCTTTTCATGAGACGTCATCTCCCTATAGCAGGAAATGTAAGTTGCAGTGAATTGCGTCTCAGGTATAGTTAAGAATAAGGAGG
>JAYELY010000170.1:0-2909 GCA_034717795.1 Caldifarciminota bacterium | reverse complement strand
ATCTCGGTGTGCCACGCGGTTGGCCCTGAGGGGCAGACCTGCTCGTGCATGTTGATCAAGAAGGAATGCCCGGTCGCCCCGAAGAGCCACGCGTCGGATACGTCTATGTCCAGATAATCCAGACACCCCTTGATGCACCCCAGATGGGTAACCCACATGGGTTTCCATTTAAGGTTTTCGAGCTTGGTGCTCATTGCGTCCTCCTTTAGACTACGCGGGTTCGGTGTAGACAGAAATATACACCGCCGTTGTACCCTGTCAACCCGTAGCACACCATCAGCACGCCCTTTCCTTGGTTCCCTCGATCATCGCCCTTAACGATTGAATTCTGCCGATATGAAGCGCGGTGTGGTTGGTGGTGATAAACAGCCAGTGAGCGATGGGCGATGTGTCCAACCTGCCAGATGATGGGCAGGGAATTCTCGTTTGGAACCCAGAAGAGCTGCTCCTCGGTAAGCCCCTTGATTTCACGGATCGGGTCAGCGTACCAGAACCCTTTCCCATAGAGGAAATGGGCCAGCTCTTTCCATTCGGACATACCATCCTCCTTATCAGATCTATAATACATAGCATTGCTGGGCTTTGCAACTCTCTATAGGCATTAAGTCAACAAAGCCTGTGTTATCTGGGGTTGCCGTCTTCTATTCCAGTCCATAGACCTGTCTTGGCGCAAGGTATTTGGGAAATCTATCCAGAAGCGCCAGACGAACCAGGTAACAGAAATGACAAGCACTCACGTATCTATCCTCGTGTTTGACCTCATATTTTCTGGCTAAAAGAACCGGCCCTCCTTTGAGTAATGGGCCACAGATTGGGTGGGAATCACCGTCGTAGTTTTTAACAAGCTCAGAAAGTGGTGTCTCCCACATATTGCCCATAACCAGCCCCTGGCAAAGGTGGACATATCCGTATGGATCGAGATGAACCCTTTCTGGATTCCTCAGGTCCTCCTCCGGGCATTCTATGAACTCATCATACCTCCTTCGAGGGAAGCCTTCTACCAGCTTCTCAACCGCCCTTCCCTTGAGCAAGAGTCCACCGTCATCAAGCAGCGGCTCCCCGGATTTGTTAGCTCCTCTATATCCCCTCGGTTTCTTGATGCAGATTGAGCCAAAAGGTATACCGAGCCTTTTAGCTACAGCCAAGGCTTTCTTAGCCGGACTATCCTTTTCATCTTCGTAATGAAGCACATCATCACTTATGGTAAGATTAGAGACCCCTAATTCGTAAAGGGGTCTAAGCCAGAGTTCGACATCCTCCTCCGACGTAGCGCCATATGCGTTAGTCACGACCCCGGTTTTAAAGCCCATCTCACGAGCGAGTTTAATACCTTTAAGCAGTAGTGGGTAGAACATAAAAGGCTCTCCACCTTCAAAATACACCCACTGGACTGTTCCAATCCTGGTGAGCTCATCGAGTACCTTCCGGATCTGGCTCAAGGTGAAGGTTCCCTTTGCCTGTGGACAGCTATACACAAAACAATGGTCACACTCCAGGTTGCACGTATAGGTCAACAGGAAATGAATCCCTTTCAACATCCCATTCCTCTGAGCTGAGGTAAGGTAAATTGTGGAAAGGCGATCCTTACTACCCCCCATATCCCCACGCATATCGCGTAGATGTATATCTGCTTGACGATCTGTTTCTTAGCCATGCTGTCTCCTCCTTTTTAGAGGATACCCATCATCTTAGTAACACCTCTAGGAGATATTAGAGATCAATCGCCCGCTGTCAACCCATCCCGAAGGGGAGAGATGTGTTACGGGCGGGTGTTACGGGTAGACATCAAGGTCCTTGCCTGAAACGACCTTGCCCGAGTAGTGCTGTTTGATCTCAGCAAGAAGCTCCTGATCTGATGTACCCCAGAAGAGCTGGTGGTAAAGGATAAGTAGTTTGGGTTGCGCCTTGGATGCGATCTCGGCGAGCTGTTTCGAGGAGGTGTGGACGGTCGAGTGATATCGCTGCCAGTCTGCAGGACGTTTTGCAAATCCGGCAAGCGAGTAGACCTCGTGGATGAGCACATCGCAGCCTTTGGCTTTCTCAATAAGAATATCCGAAGGCGCGGTATCGGCAGAGATGACGATGGTTCGATCCGGTGCGACGAACTTGTAACCGTACGTCCTCCATGAGCCGTGATTGACAGGAAATGCCTCCACATTGACATTGGAATCGGAATAGATTATGCCTTCCTCCTCGATCTCATGTACATTTACCCGCCAGCCTTGATCATTGGATGGCTGAAGACCTTGTGAACGTTCTCTGATATCTTCACGATATGCGGCAAGGACGTGTTCGGTCATCGCGCGGATTCCGGGCGGGCCAAAGACTTCAAGAGGTTCTGACCTGCCCAGGACCCAGGGGGTAAGGATTAAATCAGGGTAGCCCACGGTGTGATCGGAGTGCAGGTGGGTGAGGAACGCCCGGGTGAGCTTTGTTACATCAATACCGGCTTCAACCGTTCTTCTAACTACTCCGGGACCAAAGTCGATAAGGTATGGTGTGTTACGGGAAATAACCGCAAGCGCCGGTCCCCAGCGACCTTGCTCCGCGTTGGGTGTGCCGGTGCCCAGAAGCACCACGCTTGTGGAGTTTTGCGGGACGCAGATGCGAACCATCTCGTCTACGTTCTCTTTGGTAACATCCTTTACTACCAACTTTTTCACATCAACCTCCTTGTTTCGCGGCCCTTGCCGGAACCCCTAATAAATCTCCAGATACCTGTCCAACTCCCGCTGGGAAACCTGGATGCGGAAGTCGTCCCTTTTTTGTCATGACGTTAATATTAAGTGTACTATGCAACCAACTGCGTCTCATGTTGGCCTTCGTCCCGAACGGCGGGACTGTCGTCTAGTTTAGGTTGTCTGATTATAGACAATTTCTGATAGGGCGTCAAGTACCCGATTCCTCCG
>JAYELY010000169.1:0-2931 GCA_034717795.1 Caldifarciminota bacterium | reverse complement strand
GGAGGAGACGTTCGGGATGATCAAACCAAACTCCTCCCCGCCGTAGCGCGCGGCTGTGCCCTTGTCCTTTATAGCCTCGGCGATCTTGGAAAGCACCATGTCGCCAACAGGATGGCCGTAGGTGTCGTTGATGCGCTTGAAGTGGTCTATGTCAATTATGAAAACCGCTACCGTGCCCGATTTCCGGATACATTTCTCAAGCTCCTCCTGGAAGGAGCGGTGATTGAGAAGCCCGGTGAGGCCGTCCATGCGCGCAAGCCTGGCAAGCTCCTCCTGGTAACGAACCCTAAGGAATGCGGCTGATAGGAGTGTTGCGATGAACCCAAGGATTTTGCCCTCCCGCTCGCTGTATGCGTCAGCCTCTGCCTTCTCGATCCAGAGAACGCCGTGGGTCTCCTCGTCTTCTTCAAACCCGATCCCAAGAAAGGTCTTGTTGACCGCAGGCTTCTCTCCAGGTCCAAGCCGGTACAGACCCGGTCTGGTCATGTCGCGCTGCTTCAGAAAACCCTTGTGCTTGACCGCCATGGCCACCAGACTGCGCTCAGGATCGAATCGGAAGCCTGCATCAAAGCCGTTGGTACCATCGTATCTGAGAAGTTTTACACCCTCCTTCTCCCGCAGCCTGACAAAGCCCACTGCATCAGGGGCAAATAGTTCGCGCATCAGATTTACGCTTCGGTCTATTAGCTCCTCCTCGGATAGGCCGGTCAAGAGGTTACCTGCAAGTTCGTACAGACCTGAGAACCGCAGCGCCTCCCGGTGCCGCTCCTCGTAAGCGGCTGCTATCTCGACATCACGCGCCAGAAGCGAGGCAAGACGCACGAGGAACTCCTGATCCGCAGGGGTAAGAACCCGGTTCGCGTCAACCACCAGGATTCCGTAGTTTATCTCGTTACTTTTAACCGGGGCCGTGGCAAGTGCATGCACCAGAACCTCGCGTTGGTAGTAGTCCAGCTTTTGTACATCAGCACCGAGATCGTTTATAAGCGATGGTCTCTGTTCACGCGCAAGGTAGCCAATAAGACCCTCACCGAGATCGAATGAGACATCTTCATTGACCGCCTCGCTTCGTGAACGAACCGCGGCAAGATAGAGCTTTTCCTCGTTTATAAGGAAAAGGGCAGCGGTGTGGATATTGAGATTTTCGAAGGCAAAACCCACAAATCCTTCATAAAGTGCGTCAACGTCAACCGAGTATGTCTCCTCCTTGAGTGCGGCCAGGCGCTCCGAACGGGGACCGGTAAGGGGATCGATGCTGCGGTACTTGGCGCGCTCACGATCAAGGCTCCTTGCAAGCGTCCGGGTGCGCTTTTCTTCACTTCGAAGGAATAGATAGGCCAAAGCGGCAAAACCCACAAACGCGGCCAGAGGACCGACGGGAAACGGGATAGCCTTGAAGAGCGCTGATCCTACCTCAAGTACAACTATCGCCCCGACAGCAAATAAGTAGCGCCAGGGACCTGTGCGAAGACCCTCAAGGAACAGGATAAGGAAGTAGAAGAAGAAAAGCTGTGAGCCGCTACCTCCGGTAAGCTGCACCGCCGCGTTGGTGGCGGCAAGACAAGCCACAAAAAGCCAAAGATTACGGGACAAAAGAAGCACAAGCCCTGCAACTATGGGTGCCGCTATCAGGTAGAGGGGATTTAACTGCCCAAGGAGCTGGCCCGTGAAGCTGAAGTAGGCGTAGACCAGGAAGGGAAGTCCGGAAAGCAGCTTGAGTATATCTCGTCCGCGCATGACCCTAGCCCTCCTCAGATACCTTTGATAATATTTTTAGCGCGTGCAGATGACTGAAGGTGTGATAGAGAGTTGAAGCTCACGCGCTGCAAGCTCCCTACCAGTGGGCGAAGTGGCGCACCCCGGTAAATACCATGGCCAGGTTCTCGGCGTCTGCGGCGGCGACAACCTCATCGTCGCGCATAGCCCCGCCCGGCTGGATAACCGCGGTTACGCCCGAGCCTTTAAGGACCTGGATGGAATCGGCAAAGGGAAAGAGACCGTCTGAGGCGCAGGCGCGGATGCCTTCATAGTCCTGCTCTGCGGCCAGGCGCATGGCGCGGCGGGTTGAATCCACCCTATTGGGCAGACCGCCGCCTATGCCCAGACTGGTATCCTTGCCGGTGATCACTACCGCGTTGGAGCGGGTATGCTTTGCTACCTTCCAGGCGAAGCCAAGGGCAGCCTTCTCCTCATCGGTGGGTGTACGTTTCGTAACCACCTTCCACTGATCTGAGGTTTCAATCCGGGTATCACGATCCTGAACCAGAACGCCTCCCAGAGTGGAACGGATCGTAACCCCTGGCATCTTACCGGAGTATTGAACGAGACGAAGTTTGCGCTTCTTGGCAAAAAGAGGGATTAAATCTTTTGAGATTTCGGGAGCGGCCAGCACCTCAACGAACTTGCCGGAGAGAAAATTGACGATCTGCTCGGTCAGTGGACGGTTGAGGGCGATCACCCCGCCCCAGGCCGATAGTGAGTCGGCGTTGTATGCGCGGGCAAAGGTCTCGTCGTATGCCTCTCCTTCGCGCTGTTCGGCTACCCCGCACGGGTTGGCATGCTTGGTTATCACCGCAGCCGGACGCTCGAACTCCTGGGCGGCAAAGACAGCCGCCTCAAGGTCCATCAGGTTGTTGTAGGATAAGGTGTGATTCAGCAGCTCTTCGAACTTGAAATCTGCAAGCGGATAGCGGTAGTAGACTCCTTTCTGATGGGGATTCTCGCCGTACTTGAGCTGCATGGGATTTGCGGCATAGAGTCTGACCGCGTCGGATGTGGCCGCGATTCCAATAGGTGAGGCACCTGAAAGATAACAGCTTACCGCAGCGTCGTAGATAGCGGTGCGCTCGAATGCAGCACGGGCAAAACGCGCGCGAAGTTCAGCAGATGGCTCACCCTTTTCCTTAATCTCTGAGCACAGTTCATCGTACT
>JAYELY010000168.1:0-15169 GCA_034717795.1 Caldifarciminota bacterium | reverse complement strand
TATAAGAACTTCATCGGGGGAAAATGGAAGCTTCGTAGGGGCCGACTTTGGCGATTAGACGCCGCTTCGCGTAAGACGGCCTGTCTATCATATCTTCTTAAAATTAACTTCTGTAGCCAAGCTGACGCTTGGCTCTTTTCCTTGACTCTCCCCCATCCTTTCCCCCAGACGTCCGCCGTCAGCTATTAGCCCCTCTAGGAGCTCACGGCAAACAGCTTACAGCTTACGGTAAACAGCCCCTTAAATTTGCATTTTGCATTTTGACTTTTGCAGTGGCGACGAAGTCGCCTCCCTGCCGTTAGCTGTCCCCCTTTTTAAGGGGGAACCAAAGGGGGATCTGTGCATTTTGCAATTTGACTTTTGCATTGCGCGCACCAGCGCGCTTTTGTCCAGCTTTTGTCCCCTTTTTGTCCAGTTTTTGTCCATCTTTTGTCCCCTTTTTGTCCAGCTTTTCTTCGACCCAAGATCAGGCGAGATTAAAAAAGGCCGACCTGAAGGTCGGCCTAAATTACGTATTAATGAGGGTTAACGAAGCAGTTCCTTGAGAGGATCAAAGATTTTCCGCCTTGAGGGGTCGCGAAGCTTTTTTAACGCCTTTGCTTCAATCTGCCTGATTCGCTCCCGGGTCACGTTGAAGATCTGACCAACCTCCTCAAGTGTGCGCTGAACGCCGTCGTCAACCCCGAAGCGCAGGCGCAGAACCGTCTCCTCGCGCTTTGAAAGCGTGGCCAGAGCGTCGTCAATACGGGTGTCAAGGACTGAGCGCGCCGCATGATAGGTGGGAACCGGGGTCTTGTCGTCGGAGATGAAGTCGCCGACGAACGAGGATGCATCGTCATCAATGGCCTTGTCAAGGGAGACGTGATACTGCGCTATGTTTGTGAGGAACTTGACCTTGTCCTCGGTAAAGGTTGGGAGATAGTGTGAGACTTCGTGCGGAGCGGGCATGCGGCCGTGTCTCTGTATAAAGCGCCGTGATACGCGGGTTATTTTGTTTATAGCGTCTATGATATGGGCAGGCACGCGGACGGTGCGAGACTGATCGGCGATTGCCCGGGTGATTGCCTGCTTGATCCACCATGTGGCGTAGGTAGAGAACTTATAGCCCTTCTTGTAGTCAAACTTCTCAACCGCCTTGATGAGTCCGCAGTTGCCTTCGGCGATGAGGTCTATGAACTCAAGCCCACGGTTGGTGTATCGCTTGGCGATGGAGATAACCAGGCGGACGTTGCCTTCGATCATCCGGTCGCGGGCGCGCAGGATGCTTGCTTCTATCTGTTCTAAGCGAGCAAGGCTTTCTATTGCTTCTTCTACTGTCCGCCCGAAGTTGCGCTCGGCGCGACGCAGATCCGTGCGAGCTTCGTGGAACTCGGGGCTGGCCGATGCGCTACTGGCAGCCTTCGACTTGAGTCCCTCAACACGATTGGCCATCGTGATAAGTTCGGAGATCTCCCGTTTGTATCGCTCGGTGTATTCCTTGACAATATCGGGTTGCAGGGAAAGATTCATTACTTTCTTATGGATCTTATCACGCAGCTTCTCTAAATTCCCCTCCTCTTCCTTGGTCCGGTTGCGTCGCCGGGTTGCCTCACGCAACTGCCCGTTTAACTCTCCAAGTTTATGGAAGTTACGAATAAAACTCTGTTTCCAGCGCTGATATAGCCTCTTGTCGATGACCGAGTCGATGTCAGGCTTGGCGATCTGGTCCACGTGCGCCTCCCCACCCTCCACCGCTCTGCATTGCTCAAGAAGCTGATCAAGCATCCCGGAGGTTCCCAATATCTCATGCTGCAGCTGGATGTAACCCTCTTCCATACGGCTGGAGTAGTGGACCTCATCTTGCTTGGTTAAAAGCCCGAACTTGTTGAGTTCCTTGAAGTATGAACGGGTGGAATCCTTGCGCCCCTTGGCACGAGGAAGCTTGTAGGTCTTCTCCTTTGGTCCCTCATGGATAACCTCACCTTCTGCCACAAGCTTTACCCCCTGCTCTCTAATCCTCACTATTATCTCATCTACCTCCTCAGAGGAGACGTAGGTCTCGGGCAGATAGCTCTCAAGCTCCTTATAGGTTATACTCCGACGATCCTTAACCTGTGTAAGGATCTTATCCGCAACCTCTTTGCCGCGCAAGTTCACCGCGGCCACTTGAACGTTTGCTTTCTTATTCATATCTCCTGATAGATTTTGTTGCTTTCTTTATCTAACTCATTCAACTGAACAAGGATACTGCGTGCGCGCTCAGCATCCCCTGAACGTTCGGCTTGCGTAAGTTCACGACGCAGGGCATCTCGTCTGCGCCTGTAAAGGTAGTGCGCTAACGCGCGTGCGAACTCCTCGCATGAGTAGTTAACATCTGAAAAGCTCCACCGAGAAACCTGACTCTGCATCTGGGGCGGCAGTGAATCGATTATCTCACCCACAGTAAAGTTTTCTCGCGTCTCGGCAAGATGATAAAGCTTCTCTGCAAGTTCCCGCCTCTCTCCATCCGGAAAGAAACTCAGAGGAAGATGCTTAGAGGCCAGCCGAACAAACTCGGCGCTCTGAACCATCATCTTAAACAGTCTTTCCTCAGGATCCAGGGAGCCGGTAACCGGTTTTGGACTCTTCGCATTCCCTGACTTGGCGGGTCTCGCCAATTCTGCCAACACCTTCCTATCAATTCTAATAAGGTTTGCCGCTTCGTCAAGGTACAATTCGCGACGTAAGCGATCCGGTGTACGACTGATAAGTGATACCATAGCCTCTGCTGCCTTCTTTCGATCTGCGGCTGTGGAAGGGGAAAGCAGGTTATACAGGAACCCCATGGGTTCCTGGGCTTGTTCAAGCAAAGAGTTGAACTCATCCGTGGAGTGAGAGGCAAGAAAGGAGTCGGGATCCTCGCCTTCGGGAAGCAGTAGAAGCTTTACGTCAAGATCGGCTGCAAGCACCTCTGCAAGCGCCCGCTGCGCGGCCTTGCGCCCGGCTTCGTCACCGTCAAAGACAAGGATAACCTTATCCGTGTACCGGGAAAGGACCTTGGCCTGCCCGCCTGTAAAGGCCGTTCCCAGGGGCGCTACCATGTTGTGAAACCCTTCCTGCGCAAGTCTTAAGACATCCATCTGTCCTTCCACAAGCAGAGCCCCCTCTCGCCTGAGATAGGGTCGAGCCTTGTGAAGTCCGTAAAGAAGCCTACCCTTCTTAAACAGCCTGGTTTCAGGGGTGTTGACGTACTTGGCAGGATTGGGATCGTCTCCCCACACCCGACCTGAAAACCCCACAAGCCTGCCTGAAGGCGTCCGCAGTGGGAATACGATGCGTCCGGCAAGGAAGGGATAAAGCCTGCCTGAGGTGCTGCCCAGGACCCCGGCATCGCTTAAAACTTTGGTGGCAAGCTTTGCCTCTCTCGCACGTGAAAGAAGAGGCGAGGTATCGTGCGGCACAAGGCCAAGCTCGAAACCCTTGACCGTTTCCCTATTCAAACCTCGTTCGACCAGATAACGCTGAGCATCCAAACCGTTCTGTGACCAGAGGGTTTCGGTATATATCTTGTGAGCCAACTCCAGCGCATCAACCATAGGCTTTGTTGGATCGTCCTCAGCGGTGTATTCGATCCTTATACCCAATCGCTCTGCCAACTGCTTAACCGCCTCCGGGAACGAAAGGTTCTCGTAGTTCATGATGAAGGTGATGACGTTCCCGCCTGCACCGCACCCGAAGCAGTAGTAGGCCTGACGATCAGGGCTTACGTTGAAGGATGGGGTCTTCTCCTGATGAAAAGGACAAAGCCCGACAAAGCTTTTGCCTGAACGCTTGAGCTTTACGTAGGAACCGATAAGCCCGACTATATCGGTTTCGGCCCGGACCCGTTCGATTATCTCCTGAGGAATCATGACGCCAGCTTCAACACGGTTACGCCGTCGCCGCCCTCAAAAGGCTCGCCTACCCTGAACGAGGAAACTCGCTTATCGCGCCTTGCGAACTCCATCACCATGCCGCGAAGCACCCCGGTCCCTTTGCCGTGAACTATGGCCACCTCTTCGACCCCCAGGGCTAAAGCTTCGCTGATGTGTGTCAGGAGACGATCGTATGCCTCGTCTGCGTGCATCCCTCGAAGATGAAGCCTGGGATTAAACTCCGCATCCGATTGTGTTCCGGCAGATGAGCTCACTTCGGTTAAGGAGTTCTTTGATCCTCCCTCTACAGGAGAAAGGTCACTCAAAGGCCTGGCCATCTTCAGGGTGCCGAACTCAACCAAGGCCTCGCCGGAGCGCTCATTGATCTCGGCTATCACCCCTTCGCGCTTAAGCTGGCGTGAGTTAACCCTTAGGCCTTCTTCAAGCCCTGGTGATACCCTGGATTTCGCAAAGACCCCTTGCCCTGCAGCAATCCTTGAGGATTGGGAGTCCACGAACTCCTTGGCTTTAAGGATTGAGGAACGTGAGGCCTGGGTTTCCTTTATCTCGCGCACCAGGTTCTCAATCTCGCGGCGCGCCTCAGAAAGCAGCATTTCGCGCTCTGCAAGCATCTCGGCATCAAACCGCTTGCGCCGCTCGGCAAGTTCGGCCCCCTCTCTCTCGTAGCGGGCCTTTGCCTGAGTTGTCTCCTTGAGATTTGCCTCAAGCCCTTCACGCAGTTCTTCGGCCTTGCGGTGTTCGCTGGAGAGCTTGGCGATAAGGGATGAGGACTCCAGAAGTTCAGGCCTTAAGAAGCCGCGCGCCTCGTCAATCACCTGACTCGGAAAGCCCACCTCGTCAGCGACCTCTAGGGCGTTGGACGTACCCGGAATACCCACGATGAGCCGGTAGGTCGGGTGATCGGTAAACTCCATGCCTGCGTTATGCATCGAGGAATTCTCTTCTACAAAGTACTTGAGAGACTCAAGGTGGCTTGTGGCGATCACCGTTGCGCCTTTCCTGGCAAGGGCTGAAAGAACCGCCATACCCAAAGCTCCCCCCTCTTCAGGCGAGGTTGATGCGCCAAGCTCGTCAAGAAGGATAAGCGACTCCTCGTCCGCCTGCGCAAGTATCTTTCGCAGGTTGGCAAGGTGCGCGGTAAAGCTTGAGAGGTCGTCGTCAATGGACTGCTCGTCCCCTATGTCTATAAAAACCTTGCGGAAGAAGGGGATGCGGGTGTCGCGAGATGCAGGCACGTGAAGCCCGGAGGAAGAAAACAAGGCCGCAAGTCCGACTGTCTTGAGAACAACGGTTTTGCCGCCAGCGTTGGGTCCGGAGATAAGAAGCACCCGAACGGAAGGATCAAGCTTAAGGTCAAGCGGAACCACCTCTCGCTTTAGGGCGAGCAATGGGTGGCGAGCGGCAAGAAGCTCTATTACCTCGCCTGCCGGGGATACCTCTGCAGCATTAAAGAGCCTCGCCCACTCCGCTCTGGCAAAGATGAAGTCAAGCTCGGCCACCACATCAAGGCTGGCGCGGATGTCCGCAAGGTTTTCCCTGACAGCGTCTGCAAGCGCTCGAAGCACGCGCTCAACCTCCTCGCGTTCTTCATCACGAATACGACGCAACCGGTTGTTCGCGGCAACCGTCTCAAAAGGCTCCAGAAAAACCGTTGCCCCGCCGCTTGATGTGCCGTGCATTATGCCTTCGAGCTCTGCTTCACGGTCCCTGCGCACGGCAAGCACAAGCCTGCCCTCGCGGAAGTGTATGGGCGAGTCCTGAAATATCCCTTTGCCGGAAGCAACCGACGCCTCAAGGGTACGCAGCACCTCTTTGCGAGCCGCAGCCATAGCACGCCTCAATTCTCCCAGACGCGGGGAGGCGGATTCCTTGACACCTTCCTCGTCCACCGTTGCCGTTATACCCCTGCGAAGATCATCAAAGGTAGTAAGCATGTCACCCGCTTCTCTCAAAAGAGGAAACTCTTCCCCTTTGGCTGAAGCAAGCGCGCGCGTAATACGTTCAAACCCCTCCAGAACCTGAGCCAGCTTCAGGAACTCTAAAGGTGACAGGTAGACCTCCTTCTCAAGCTTTGCAAGCAGCTCGTCACCGGGTGCGCATAAGCCGAATGGCAACGTGTGAGGAAAGCGTAGTGCTTCCTCGGTCTCGGCAAACCGCCTTCGGGCCTGCTGGACGCCCAGGCAGGGAGCCAAGACCTCCGCACGCCGCTTGCCGCGCACCGTTGCACACTTCTCGCTCAGGATAGTGCGGATACGCGCAAAATCGAGACGCTCGAACGTCTCTGTGGCAATCACCCTAGTACCGCTCCTTCTGACGACGACGCCATGCCCTGCGCCGGGCCTCGATTATCTTGCGCTTGCGTTTCTCGCTCGGCTTCTCGTAAAACTGATGACGCTTGTAGTCGCGCAAAACAGCCGCCTTTTCACAGGCGCGGCGGAATCGTCTCATAAAGCTCTCGTACGACTCGCCTTCGCGGACACTAATACCTGCCAATAGATTCACCTCCTTTCTATGGCGTTTAAGAGTTCTTTCTTCTTTATTCATAATCCATGAAGAACGCTTTTGGAATGCGTTCTTCCAAAACGACGCCGTCGCATCCCGTCGCATCTTTGATGCTGTGCGTCGTTAGGCATCGTAGAGATTGTAGACATTAGCCAGGGCAGCTAAAGCTGCGGTTTCCGATCGCAGCCTGCGCGGCCCCAACGAAAAAACCTTGGCTCCTGCAGCGCTAAGCCTCTCTATCTCATCAGGCGCAAAACCGCCCTCAGGACCTATTACCAATAAAAGACGCCTGACGCGCCTTTTCGTCAATCTTTCTCTCAGCTGGTAACGCGCTTCTTCCCAGGCCACCAGGGTATGATCATAATTAGGTATTATAGCGAGAAAATCGCGCAAGTCAAGTAGGGGGAGGATTTGCGGGGCTACCGAACGCATTGACTGCTTCATGGCGGAAACGATAATCCTCTCGAAGCGCGGCACCTTCTTCTCCTCCTCCCATTCAGGGACGGTGCGCGAGGTAACCAGCGGTTGAAAAGCGCTGACTCCCATCTCGGTGCATTTTTCAAAAAGCACCTCGATCCGGGGGGCCTTTATTATGCCGAAAGCCAACGTTACCTCAAGCAGGGGTTCACGTGGTTTTCGAAGGGTGGTGATGATCTGACCTTCAACCACGCTGTCCGAGACCGAGCTTACAAGCACCTGATACTCGGAGCCTTCCCCGTCGGTCACAAGGATACGATCCCCCTGCCGATGCCGCTTCACCTTGAAGATATGGTGCGCCTCCTCACCACGAATTGTTATCCTGCGGCCTGAGATCATTCGAGATGGTGCGTAGAAAAGTTCCTTCATCGCTTTGGTTTACGAGGTCTGGGGACTTTGTAGTCCTTATCGGCAAGCTCTTTGAGGAGTTTTCGCTGATCGGCGGAAAGTCGTTTGGGGGTATGAATAATCACTCGGACCAGCTCGTCGCCTTTCCCGCCGTTAAGGTGCCCTATGCCTTGTTTGTGGATGCGGTAGACGGCACCCGATTGCGTGCCGGGCTGGATCTTGATCTTGTGCTTGCCGTTAAGGGTAGGGACCTCGACCTGGCCGCCTAAAGCGGCAAGCGTAAACGAAAGCGGCATCTCAACCATTATGTCATCACCTATGCGTTCAAATAGCTCGTGGGGGTTTTCTCTAATCTCAACGATTATGTCTCCCCTGCCGCCCGGTCCCCAGTGTCCCTCGTTCCTCATGCGCATGTAGTTGCCTGCGGATACCCCGGCAGGGATGTTTATCTCTATCTTATGGGACTTCTTGATTCTGCCTGACCCGTTGCACTCTTTGCAACTCTGGCTGAAGGTCTCGCCTGTCCCGCGGCAAGCCGGGCAGGTCTGGCGCTGCTGGAACGAACCAAAGAAGGAGCGGGAAACGGTAACCACCTGTCCCCTGCCATGGCAGGTGGAGCAGGTTTCCGGGTTGTGACCGCCCTTGCCCACGCACGCCTCGCAGCTTTCGTACCGGGAGACCTGAACCTTCTTTTTGACACCTTTGGCGATCTCTTCTAAGGAAAGGGGGATCCTGATACGGATGTCGCCTCCCATCCTTCGACGCGGATCGGCCCTCGTAAATCCTGCACTGCCGAAACCGAAGAGGCTCTCGAACAGGCCGGAGAAGATGTCCCCGAAGACGGAGTCCGTTTCGAACTCGCTGCGGTGCTGACGGAAGAAGTCGTTCATGTCGAAACCGGCCGGTCCGTACTGACGGTTCACTCCTTCGTGGCCGAACTGATCGTAGAGTCTGCGCTTTTCGGGATTGGAGAGCACGTCGTAGGCCTCACTCACCTCTTTGAAACGCTCACGCGAACCCTCGCGGTCCGAAGGGTTGGCGTCAGGGTGATTCTGGCGGGCCAGCTTGCGGTAGGCCTTCTTTATATCGTCTTCAGAGGCGTTGTGCGAAACGCCTAAAACCTCGTAGTAGTCTCTTTTCTCAGCCACCTCTTGTTACCCCGAAGACAACGACTCGGCGTCGAGATCCAGACGTTTGAAGTGCCAACCCCACGCCGTGAACAGACAGGAGTATCTGTTCTACACACTTCTGCGATCTTTTTGCCGCAGGCAAAAAGGAGCATACAACCTCGTAGTAGTCTCTTTTCTCAGCCACCCGTAACACTCCTTTCCTCAGCCCTTGAAAGGATTCTCGGAGTACTCAAACCCTGCCACAAGCTAGCATTCATCTGACACTTTTGAGAGTCAACTGCAACATCTTATTAATCAAAGCATTACACCCATAGCGCTCGTTAAGAGGTGTGTTGCGGGTCTTCGTCGTCAAGCACCTCGTAGTCGGCCTGGACGTCCTCGTCCTCTTTTTGAGGTTCGGCTTGGGGACCACCTGGGGGACCTTCTTGATGGCCAGGCCCGGGCTGAGGTCCTGCCTGCGGACCACCGGCTTGAGGTTCTGCTTGTTTGTAGAGAACCTCGGAGAGCTTGTATGAGGCCTGCTGGAGCTCCTCCTGGGCCTTGTTGATAGCGGCCACGTCTTCACCCTTCATCTTCTCCTTGAGAGCGGCAATCTTTTCTTCTATGGCCTCGCGGTCGGCCTGTGGAACCTTGTCTCCGGCCTCGCGCATAGTCTTTTCTACCGAGTAGATGAACCCGTCGGCCTTGTTGCGGGCATCAACAACCTCGCGGTGCTTGCGATCCTCCGCCGCGTGAACCTCGGCCTCCTTGACCATGCGCTCCTTCTCCTCATCTGAGAGACCGGAGGAGGCGGTGATGCGTATTGACTGCTCCTTTGCGGTGCCTTTATCCTTTGCCGATACATCCAGGATGCCGTTCTCGTCTATGTCGAATGTAACCTCTATCTGTGGCACGCCGCGCGGAGCAGGCGGGATTCCATCAAGCTCGAAACGACCGAGAGTGCGGTTGTCGCGAGCCATGGGACGCTCGCCCTGAAGAACGTGAACGGTCACCGCAGGCTGGCCGTCCTCGGCGGTGGTGAAAGTCTCAGCCTTCCTGGTGGGGATGGTGGTGTTGCGAGGGATAAGTGTAGTCATCACCCCGCCCAGGGTTTCTATGCCGAGAGAAAGCGGTGTTACATCAAGCAGGACAAGGGATTCCTCGGCAGCTCCTTCAGGCGACGCCGCCAACGCCGCATGCGCCGCACCTATGGCTACCACCTCGTCAGGGTTGATGCCCTTGTGAGGTTCCTTCCCGAAGAACTGACGGACACGTTCCTGAACCATGGGCATGCGTGTCTGGCCGCCGACAAGGATGGCCTCGCTGATATCGGCAGGGGTAACCTTTGCATCCGAAAGCGCCTGTTTGACCGGACCGAAGCTGCCCTCCACCAGATCGCCGACAAGCGATTCCAGCTTGGTGCGGGTCATAGACATCTCAAGATGCAAGGGACCCTTATCAGGATCCGAGGCGATGAACGGCTGGCTGATGGTTGTCTCTAAACTGGAGGAAAGCTCGACCTTCGCCTTCTCAGCCGCCTCCTTGATTCTGGCACGGGCCGAACGATCCTTTGAAAGGTCAACCCCCTGCTCACGCTTGAACTCGGCAATGATGTAGTCCATGATCCGCTGATCGAAGTCGTCGCCGCCAAGATGGGTGTTCCCGTTGGTGGAAAGCACCTCGATGGTCTTGGCATCTACATCAACCTCGATAATGGAGATGTCGAACGTCCCGCCACCCAGATCGTAGATCGCCACCTTTGCCGACGTTTTTTTATCTAAACCATAGGCGAGCGCGGCGGCGGTAGGCTCGTTGATTATTCGCAGAACCTCAAGCCCTGCAATCTTGCCAGCGTCCTTGGTAGCGTGACGCTGCGAGTCGTTGAAGTAGGCCGGAACAGAGATAACCGCCTGCTTGACAGGCTCGCCAAGATACGCCTCAGCCGCCTTCCTGAGATACTGCACGATCATGGCCGAGATCTCGGGCGGCGCCATCTTGCGGCCATCCACCTCGACCCAGGCATCACCGTTATCGGCAGGCACTACCTTGAAGGAGACCTTCTCACGTTCATCGGCGACCTCTGAGTAACGCCTGCCCATAAATCGCTTGATGGAGTAAATCGTTTCATCGGGATGCAGCACCGCCTGACGCCTGGCCAGGGTACCGACCAGCCTTTCCTTGCCGAAGGACACCACCGAAGGCGTGGTGCGGCCACCCTCAGGATTGGGTATCACAACCGGCTGCCCACCCTCAACCACCGCCACACATGAGTTGGTGGTTCCCAGATCTATACCGATAACCTTTGCCATTTTCTCTTAAACCTCCTTGTTTCCACGGGGTCGCTCTTCGTCCGTGGTATCCTCTGAAACTTCAGCTTCTTTCTTCTTTTCCTTAACCTCTCTGGCCACGATCACCTGCGCAGGACGCAGGACTTGATCAGCCAACATAAATCCCTTCTTGGGCTCCTCCACCACCTGCCCTGGCTGTGTTTCTTGTGCCTCTACATACCCCACCGCCTCTGCCCTGGCAGGATCAAATTCGGTGCCCAGACAACTATACTGGATTAACCCGTACTTTGCAAGGGCGTCCGAGAACTGCGAGAAGATAAGCTCCACTCCCTTGCGATAGGATTCCAAGGTCTTCTCGTTATCCTCGGCATCAACCGCCAGGGCGCGCTCGAAGTTATCCCAAATCTCTACCAACGCTCCCAGCACTTCGGCCTGGGCCTGGATTCGAAGTTCTTCGCGCTCGCGCTGCCAGCGCTTGCGAGCGTTATCTAACTCCGCTGCGGTCCGAAGCGCCAAGGAACGCATCTGAGCAACTTCCGCCTCTTTCGCGCGGAGTTCTTCCTTTAGCTTTGACACGGGACCTTTTTTTACCATCTGATTGTGATTATAAAAAGAAAGCCGCCTGCGTCAAGTGACCCTGGATTTCCGGGTTGCTAAGTTTACCTCTCTAAGGGGGTTGACAAATCCCCAAAAATCCTTACAATTTTAATCATGAATACAAAAGGAGGTCGCATGGCGAAACGTTTCATCGTTTCGGCAGCTTTAGTTGCAGTGATATTCGTAGCTTTGACAGGTTGCGGCAACCATCTGCCGGAGATAGCAGGAGTTACAGCTTCACCCAGCACGGTGGAACCCGGCAAAGAGACAAACATCACATGTACAGCCACTGATGCGGATGGTGATCCACTCATCTATGACTGGGAGTCGGTGGATGAGGTGGATGAAACTGCCACCTACAGTGGGCAGTCGTTTACCTGGACCGCTCCTACCCCCGATGTAACTCCCTGTACCTATCGCTTCTATGTAACCGTAAGCGATGAACACGGGGGCGTGGCGTACGACTCTTCTCTGCTTGTCACCGTTGACTACGAAGGCCCACCTGCGGTAACCCTGCGTAAAGCACAAGATGTAGGCTGGACAGAAGTAAGGCTGGTTTGGACTCAAAGCACTTATCCAACATGGATGACGTACCACATCTACCGTTCTGGCTCTCCTAACGTGGAACTAACCGGTGATCGTATCCAAACCACTAACTTCCCAAAGAGCAGGCTCGACACCACATGGACCGACACCGATCTTGAGCCTGGAAAAGAATATCACTACGCCATCGCCGTAGTGGATTCAGCAGGTAATAGTACCTTCTCAAATGAAATCGAGGTTGCCACAAAGAATTTCGAGCTTCTAGGAACCCAATCCTTAGGGGGCGGACACGGTGTGCGCCTCGCCCATTATAGTAACTATCTCTTCTGTGCCGCCCGGGAACAAGGCGTTAAGGGCTTTACCGTCACCAACACCGGTCCGAACCCTGCAGCGACAATCCCTCCTCCCAACAATGACTTCAACGCCTGGGCATACGATCTTGTAACCTCAGGCAACATCCTGCACGTGGCGTTCGGCAAGGGTGGCTACATGGCTTACGATATCACCAATCCCATGAATCCAGATAGTGTGACAATCGTACCCGCTGTAGACTTAGGTGGAGAGGTCAGGGCTGTATACGCGCTCGGCAACCTTATCTTTGTGGGGTGTACAGACCCGGCCACAGCCACTCACACCCTCGTCTTCTTTGACCGCACCAACCCAGGAGCTATCCTCGATATCGACACACTCCACGACAAGCCAACCGATGTCCAAGCAACCATCGGCCACATCTTTGTGACGGTGCAGGATGCAGGCCTTGAAATTCTGAGTATGAATCCGGGTTTTGATCCTGTGCAATTCGTGAGCATAACTTCCACCGACGATGCGGCAAATCGTGTCTACGTCTCAGGCCCCTACGCTTATGTAGCGGCTTCTTCAGAAGGGCTACTCATATTTGATGTAGCCACACCGACCAATCCTACCAAGGCTGCCCAGTGGAAAGATACGGAAAACGGCAATGATGCCCAGGGAATCTACTCCTCTGGAGGTATAGCCTATGTGGCCGACGGAACGTACGGCTTGCGTATCATAGACATTAACAACCCCAGAAAACCCCAATACCTCGGCACCATCGCGATAGGAAGCAAACTCATGGACGTCTGGGTAAGGAGTCAAACTCAACCCGATAGGACACAGGCAATCCTTGCCGATTGGTCTGACGCACTACACATGATTGAATGGTAAATCAGTGCTCCTTTTTAGCCTACGGCTAAAAAGATCGCAAAAGATTAAAGGTCAGCCTGCGGGCTGGCCTTTTTTAGGGTAAATTAATCTTTGGGGGATAGAACCGTATGGACCGCTTCAGGAAGGGTATCAGGGAACTCCTCAACGTAGTGCAGGCCGCGCGACTCCTTGCGGGAAAGTGCCGAGCGCAGGATAAGGTCTCCCACCAGAAGCATGTTGCGAAGCTCCCGGATGCCAGGGCTGAAGATTCCCGCCTGGTAAAGCGCCTCCAGCTCATGAGAGAGTTCTGCAAGCTTAGCCCGGCCCCGCTCCATCTGGCTCATGGACTTTACTATACCTGCAAAACGCCACATGGTCTGCCTTAGAGAAGAGATAAGCGAGTTGAGGAGCGACGGATCCTCTATGACGCGCAGTTGGCGTTCAAACGGATTGATTTTCTTAGAGGAAGGAAGTGAGGCCTCTTGCGTTGTAGCGGCCTGGGCGGCACGATCGGCAAAGACAAGCGCCTCAAGCAGCGAGTTGGATGCAAGCCTGTTAGCGCCGTGAACCCCGGTATGAGCGCACTCACCGGCTGCGTAAAGGCAAGGGATTGAGGTCTTGCCCCACAGATCGGTCCTCACACCGCCCACCGAGTAATGGGCCGCAGGCACCACCGGCACAGGCTCGCGCGTGATGTCAAGCCCGAAACGCTTACAGGTATCGGCGATCATGGGAAACCGTTTAAGGATGTGCGCCGGGGGGATGGATGAGAGATCCAAGAGAACGTAGTCAAGCCTTCTTGTTCGAAGTTCGTTGTAGATGGCGCGTGCCACCACGCTGCGCGGGGCCAGCTCCGCATCAGGATGATACCTGGGCATGAACCGCTCCCCGTCAGGTGTTCTGAGTATCCCGCCCTCGCCGCGAACCGCCTCGGATATGAGGAAGGCGCGACCGTCTATCCTGGCGCCGAAAAACGAGGTAGGATGAAACTGGATGAACTCAAGGTCGGCAACCTTCGCTCCTGCTCGCCAGGCCATGGCAACGCCGTCCCCGGTCGCTATCGGCGGATTGGTGGTGTATTCGTATACCCTGCAAAGCCCGCCTGTGGCAAGCATCACTACCTTAGCGTGGATCTCTGCAAACTCCCCGCTCTTATGATCGAAACTCAAGATCCCCCGGCAACGTCCGCCCTCATCGGTTAAAAGATCGATGACAAAGTGGTGCTCGTAAAGGGTCACGTTGGGGGCCGCCCGCACCGCCTTGATGAGTCCCCACTCCACCGCCTGACCTGTGGTGTCTGCGGCATGGGCTACCCTGCGTCTTGTGTGTCCGCCTTCAATGCCAAGTTGAAGATGATCCCCCTCGGTTGAGAACCCTATATCCAGACCCTCAAGCTCCCTGACAAGACGAGGCCCCTCTCCGACCATAACCTTGACCGCTTGCGGATCGCAGAGACCGTAACCGGCTTTTACGGTATCTTCAAGATGCTGCTGAGGCGAGTCGTCAGACCCAAGGGCTGCGGCAATCCCGCCTTGCGCGTAGTTGGTGTTGGACTCGGAATCGTCTTTCTTTGTAAGAACGAGCACCTTGCCGCAACGTGAAGCACGGTAGGCAAACCACAACCCGGCCATCCCCGACCCTACAACCAGAAAATCGGTCTCTAAACGCATGGATTAGAATCGATAGGTCAGTTGAATACCTGGGACGTCGAACCGGGGAACTATCCCCAGACGACTGGAGCCAACCGGGGAGAAAAACGCAACATCCATCACGCTCGCAACTCGCGTAAGCAGCATAAGCCCCAGAAATGCGGTAGAGGTCTGCTGCGCCTTGCGCATGCGTATCCTCTGGTTCAGGAACTCTGTCCACAACGAGTCCGAGCCCCACATCCAGGAATCATCGCCCATAAAGCTGTTTGAAGCTATATACTCCTGCTGGGCCACAAGATCGTCCGGGTAAAGGCTTCTGGCCTCGCGGGCCACAGAGACGTTGTAGTCGTCGGAGGAAAAATAGTTCTCCATCGCGCCAAGATAGGTCCGTGAACGGTTAAGTGGATTTGCGTCAGCATAAATCACCGTCATGCTTATCGACGAATTGCGTTTATTTGCTGCGTCCCATCCGAAACCGGCCGCCCCTGCAATCGCAAGGCCGTCGCCCCAGAGGAAAAGCTCGCCCTTTAGCCTGTAGCCCCGAATGAGCTCGCCCGTCCCTGGTAAAACAAGGGATGCCAGGGGCGCGAGCCTTTCTG
>JAYELY010000167.1:0-3001 GCA_034717795.1 Caldifarciminota bacterium | reverse complement strand
ATCACGGAGGAATCGGGTACTTGACGCCCTATCAGAAATTGTCTATAATCAGACAACCTAAACTAGACGACAGTCCCGCCGTTCGGGACGAAGGCCAACATGAGACGCAGTTGGTTGCATAGTACATTTTAGCCTATGGCTAAAAGATCGCAATTAAAAGAAGATCAAAGTCAGGCTGATTTCTACATATTCCATCTCAGATCCTTCCCGTTCAGGGGTGCTGAAGACTTTAGGAAAAGACGAACCTAATTCCTGCGATCTTTTCTCCGAAGGAGAAAAGGAGCATTTTCGGGTTGACAATCGGCAAACCCTGAATAATCTTAGGCGATGATAAAGGGCAAGCGAACGATAGCGGAGCTTGCAGTCACTATCCTGCTGCTGGCCGGCGGTGGCTGTCACCGCCCCGCTCCACCCAAGATCGAGATCAGCACCTTTGACATACTCATTGATTACGATGAGGAACACGGCACAAACCTTGCCCAGGTTTACCGTAATGCAATGGAACGCTTTGAAGACTACGATTATCCGAAGGATAAAATAGAGGAACGTACGGACACGGTAGGAGACCACATCATCCATATCTTGGGCGTCCGTCACGAGTCCAGGGTGGCTATTATCCGCTTCCTACGCAACGTGCTACCCTTCATTCAAAATCCCGATGAGTGGGTTTTCCTTGTGGAGGGCTGCAAGGACAAAGATCCCGTGCTTCCTGAACTTTACTTCTTCGTCGGGGTTGCCGAAGAACTGAATATACCCACCTTAGATCCAATAGTTCCGCTACTTGGGAAGGAGGTAACCCAGAGGCTCATCTCCGGAACCCATCCCCTGCTAACCTTGAAGGACATCCACTTTGCCGTCCTCAACAGCATCTTTCCCAACAAGGAATCGCTCCATTCATTAAGCGAGAAAACCCGCGCACGCTACGTGAATACAATTGCCTCCTACAGTTCGCTCCCCGCGGATTCTATAGAAAGCCTGCTTGTTGAATACGACACCACCTTCCTCGCCCATCCCCTGAACCTGGCTGCTGCTCGACGGGTCTACGCACAGATCCGCAATGACATGATAGATACGGCCAACGTACTGAGCCGTGAAAGGGTAATGGAAGAAATACCACAGATAAGTCAAGCGCGACACATATTCATCTGCGTGGGTGCTCATCACCTGCCGGTGTTCGACGATCTTGAGGGACTCCTTGGAACCGTCCACGAGCTGCATATCCTGCCGCCACAGGAGGAAGCGTCGAAAGAATAGTATCTGACTCGACAGACTGGACCCGCCGCACACCAGTAGAAACGAGCAAGATACTTGAAACCGATCTTGCTTCTGGCCTTACAGTCGAAGAAGCCAAAAAGCGGCTTGAGGAGTACGGAGCGAATCGCTGGGTCGAGGACAAGAGACCGAATCCACTTGCGATGCTCGGCTCCCAGTTCGTTAACCCTATCATTCTCATCCTGGTAGCGGCGCTTTTCGTGTCCGGCGTAATCCTGGGCGAGTGGCTCGACGCTGCGGCCATCGGCGTAATCCTTATCCTGAACGCTGTTTTAGGTTTCGTCCAGGAGTACCGCGCGGACAGGACCCTTGCGGCCTTAAAGAAACTGGCAAGCCCACGCTGCCGGGTGATGCGGGAAGGAAGTATAAAAGAGATTGATACCGAGGAGTTAGTTCCAGGCGACGTGGTTCTGCTTGCGGCAGGTGATAAGGTGCCGGCTGATGGTCGTCTTATCGACGCAAAGCATATACTTGTGGATGAGGCCAGCCTTACCGGGGAATCGGTTGCGGTGGACAAGCAGGTAACCCCGCTTGAGGCGGAAACTCGTCTTCTGGGCGAGAAGCGCAACATGACCTTTTTGGGAACCAGCGTGGTCAAGGGACGTGGGGTGTTTGTGGTAACGGCGACCGGCAAGAGCACCGAGATGGGAAAGGTAGCCTCCTCGCTTTCTGCAAAGAAGGAAGAGACCCCGCTTCAGAAAGACCTGGGCAAGCTAGGCACCAAGATATTGTTTATAGTTCTGGGCACCTGTGCAGTGGTGTTCCTGGTCGAGCTGTTCAAGCAAAGTGCGGAGAGCAACTGGCTTACTCCTCTGCTTGTGGCCATCAGTCTGGCTGTGGCAGCGATCCCTGAAGGGCTGCCTGCTGCGGTTACCATCTCGCTGGCATTAGGGGTAAGACGCATGGCCGAACGCCGCGCTATCGTGCGCCGACTTCATGCGGTAGAAACCCTCGGATCAACAAGCTTTATCTGCACAGACAAAACCGGTACCATCACCGAGAACCGCATGAGGGTGGAAAAAATAATCCCCCTGCATCAGGAAGATGAACGAGGACTGCTTGCGGCGATGCTTTTATGCAACGACACCCAACGATCAGGCAAAGACGAGCTGGTGGGTGATCCGACCGAGACCGCGCTGGTGCGTTTTGCAGAAGAGAGGGGGCTTGTTTTGGAACAGATGCGTCAATCCTGTGCCAGGGTGGATGAGCTTGCATTCGACTCGGAGCGCAAGATGATGACCACCCTGCATCGCTCTGCCAACGGATTCGTATCAATGACCAAGGGCGCGCCTGAAAATATAATAAAGCGGTCGGTCAATCTGGATGAGAAACAACGGATGAATTGGTACAGACGCTGCGATGAACTTTCACAACAGGGGTTCCGCTTGCTCGGCTTTGCCAAAAAAGACGCCTCGCAGATAACTGCAGATGAGACCCTGGAGGAGGGTATGGAGTTTTTGGGGTTGGCAGCGGAAAGCGATCCCCCACGTCCCGAGGTGCCGGCTGCACTCAAGGAGTGCTTGGATGCAGGGATTCGCGTGGCAATGATTACGGGCGATCACATGGCCACCGCTCAGGCTGTAGCCGAGCGTGTGGGTCTTAAAGGAGAGGCACTCTCAGGCGAGGAACTGGCCCGGATGAGCGATGAGGAACTCTACGATCGGGTGCAGGATATAGGGGTATATGCACGCATCTCCCCTCTACAGAAGGTGAAGATACTTAAGTGCCA
>JAYELY010000166.1:0-3018 GCA_034717795.1 Caldifarciminota bacterium | reverse complement strand
GCCTGGATAAGATTCTTTCATCCTTTAGCCTTGTTTTTCGGTGGGTGATGCGTGCCCGTTCAGGCAGACGCCCCAACTGGAAACGTCTGGCAAAGCTCGTGGACAGGCTTTCTGCCAGGATCTCACGCCCGACTCTTGTTCATAACATCCTTTTGACCGAGCGGATGTCGGGCAGGGTGGCGCTCAGCCCTGCGCCATCACTCTTTCTTTATCAATACCTTTCATCCCTAAGGTTCGATTGATTGACCCCTTAGGAGCCACACGATCCTTCCAGTGTATCAAGATGATTCCCGCACATCCTGAGTGTGTTATTTCCTTAGAATTAGGAGCGCAAGCTCCGAGTAATCATGAAAATACCCCGGAGGGGTACGGGGTGTTACGGGTTACGGGGGTGTGTTACGGGAGCAGGACGAAACGGGAAGTCCAGTTTCCTTTTTCCGTCTTGATTCCAACAAAGTAGACACCTGACGTTAAGCCTGTCGTTGGAATCCGGACTGTGTGTTCGCCCTGTTCAAGAAAGCCCAGCGATTTCGCGCTCACCCTGCGCCCCAGAGCATCGTAGAGGGCAAGTTCTACGTTGCGTGACTCGGCAAGGGATATGTACATAACGGCCGCATCGCCGGCGCGAACCACCGGAGACAGTATCTCGATCCCCCAGACAGAAGGTCTGGAAGGCTGCTCCGCGATACCCAGATCGTAGCCGAACCAGCGAAGAACTCGTCCCATGAACGCCTCCTTGGAGAGCACCATGTAAGGGTTCCCTGTAAGCCCCTCGAAAGGAAAGGCAAGATAGGCAAGCTGGTAAGTGGTATCTTCAAAGGCAATGGCAGCGGCGTTGCCGTTGGGGTAGAGAAGGATGGGAAACGCGTCGCCGGTGGCAGAGATGCCGTCCTTTGAGGTTCCGTACGCAGCTGCAACCGCCACCCGCTCGTCAGCTCCGACAATGGGATTATTCCCGGCACCGTTGATTAGGATCTCGCTTTGGTTCGGGGTTTCAAACCCTGCGTGCAGGAAGTCGCGGTAGAAGCTTGAGCTTGTCCTGTCCTCGCCCAGGTTCTGGCTTGAGCAGATAAGTTTTCCGCCGCTTGAAAGGAAATCCTCAAGGAGCGCTTCTTCCGACTCGCTGAGGGTGGCAGTCTCCTGACCCGTGAACCAGACAAGAACCGAATCGTGCGTTCCCGAAGCGAGCAGCATATCTTCAAGTGCCAGGAGATCCTCCGAGGTGGCATGCTCATGGGGGACCCCTAGATTATCGAGAACCTCGTCATAGATCAGGCTCAGTCCCTCATCTGAAGCGTCGTTGACCACAAGCAGGCCCGGCCAGCCCAGCATAAGAACAAAGCTGAAGGTCTGCTCGAAACCGGTCGTAGTCTCTCGCAGGGTAAGTTTTGCGTCGGTCTCAAGACAACCCGGAACCTGGGGAGAAAGACTCAACATGAACGGATCGGATGCATTAGACCCTGTTTCTTCTTCGCCGATTGAACCGAACGAAACCTTAGGCTTTGTGACGGTAACCGCTTTGCTGTTGACAAAAAGCTCACCCTCCAGATTATCAACGGCACCCCAGAGATTTTCAATGCTAACCACGAGCGTTCCTTCCTCGCCCGGTTCGATCCTGGCGTTGCCCCCGCCCCACTGCCTGGTCGAGATAAAGCGGAAGTACGGAAGATTCTTGCCCACATCAAGATGAGCATACATCACGCTGTCAGAGTCGGTTATGTCAAGTACGCCGACCCTCGTGTCTTCTTCGAAGTAGTCGCGGCTCGTGGGGTAGGGTAAGTGGGTGTAAAACTCCCTGCGCCTCCACGTACCGGGGAAGGGATCGCCCGGATCACCTGAGCTCAAGTTGCGTTCAAGGCCAAACTGTCCGTCCGCCTGCTCGACCGCCACGCGGTAGTGATGATAGGAGGAGTGCTCCCCGGGTATGTACTGGTCGTCGTTGTTGCGTTTTGCCTCGTCCACGTGATATACGAGGAGGCCTTCGCCGGGAAGTTTAGCGTCAAAAAGACCCAGCTTCTGGCGATTCTCAACCAGGAAGTACTGTCTGCCCACTGTATCCCCGTCTGTCCAGAGCCGGTAGACTACAGGTGTAAACTCAACCGCCGGAAGTTCAGCGTTGGTCTCGTAATCGGTTACGCGAACCGGCTGCACCCATCCCAGCTTGGACTTGCACCAGGCGTCAAAATGGGCGGGCGAGGCACCGCCGCCGTTCCAGGAACCAGCGGCCATAATGCTCCACTTTCCTGCGCCCTTTGAATCGTAATCGTAGTCGTAAAGATCGGGCAATCCCAGGATATGTCCGAACTCGTGGGCAAAAACCCCCATGTTGATGAGCAAGCCGTCGCAGCGCTCCTCAGGCTGAACCGAGTAGCGCTCAAGTCGAATCTTCCCGCCGTTTGCTGACGCATCGTTGGTTTCGTAGTAAGTTGCCGACATGTGAGACCAGATCCTGCCGCAGTGATTCTCCTCGTATCCGGGTCCGGCGTGAACAACGTAGAGAGCATCTATCGCACCGTCGTCGTCCCCTGAGTTCGGGATACCGTCAGGGCCGTCGTTATCGAAACGAGCGAAATCCACGTAAGGATCGGCTACCTTGACCGCCTCCTCGGCCATCTCTTGAGAGTGAGCAAAACCGTAGTATTCTGACCAGTAGTCGTAGCTGCCCGCAAGACGGTACCAGGTACGTCCGCTCGAAGGATGGGGGGAAGGTTCGCCTGAGAACTCAAACTGGCCGTAGGAGTTTTCGATGTAGAAATCCTTCATACTACCGGTAGGCCATATGCCTTCGCTGAAGAGCAGGGTGTCGTAGGCGGCAGGTGGATGATGCAGGGTATCCGCCTTGTTGTCGGAAAAATCCACAAGTATGGCGATGCCTGAGCCTGAGGTCACCGGTGCTGCTGGAATGGGAAGGGAGTGGAAGACGGCTCGTGCGTTAAAATCCTTCCAGGCCTGGGCCACCTTTGCAAGTTCGCCTGAGGCGCGCAGCTCTTCTACCATGTCGGGATGCAGCGGCATCGG
>JAYELY010000165.1:0-3024 GCA_034717795.1 Caldifarciminota bacterium | reverse complement strand
GAGGTGATGATGTGCTTACAATATCTCGGTCGGGTCAACCTCGGCCTGCCAGCCGGAGCGCAGCAGGGTGCGGGCGTCTATTAGATCAGCGGGTTCAAGGTCGCGGCGTATCTTCACCAGAATACGGCTCCTGCCCCTCCTGCCTTGGTAAGGACCCAAGGCTTCGGCCCCCTCGTGTTTGATTGCCTCCAGAAGCTTTTCCTCATCCCATACGTTTCTGCGTCCGGCCTCGAACAGAAGCAGCCTGCGGTAGGGCGGATAACCCAGTTCCCTGCGTCTTCGCACCTCGCTTTGAAAGAAGGCTTCGTAATCCCCCTTAAGCGCCCACAAAAGAAGCCGGTTGCGCGGCCTGAACGTCTGGACGACGAGCCGACTCTGAGCGCTCGACGTCAGTATCCTTCGCAGGTGCGCGACGTTCCGGAACGCCCGCTCCGCGGCCCTGAAGTCTGCCCGGCTTCGCTCCGCATCCCAGGAGAGCAACGCGGCCACCTGAACCTTCGGCGGCAGGTACTCCAGAACGGCGCTCGTTCCGTATATGATCTCCGCTTGCTGTGCGTCTTCAATAATCGGTCTGTGCTCGGCGGTTATCTTTAAGAGTCTATCGCGGGGGAAGCATCGCTTAAGTTCCCTGTCCAGACTCTCAAGGCCAAAGGAGAGGCTTTGCCAGCGTGCACCCCCGCACTCGGAGCAGTGCTCCGGCGCGGGAATCTCATTGTGACAGATAGGGCACACCAGAGCTGCTCCTTTGCCTAAGAACTTGAACGGCATGTCGCATGAAGGGCAGGTAGGCACGTGCCCGCAGTCAAGGCACAGGAGCCTTGCGGCCAGCCCCAGGCGATTCAGAAGCAGGAGCGCCTGCATCCCTCGCTCCCTCGCCGCCTTGATCTCCTCAAGCAGGGTTTTGGAGAGGATCATTGCTTCCCCATCCTTCTTCATGTCGACAATAAGGGCCTTGCCGTGCTGTGCAACCCGGTGTTCTATCCAGGCGAGCTTGCCGCTTCGTGCCTTATGGGATGTCTCAAGGGAGGGGGCATGGGAGAAGAGCAGAACGCGAGCACCCTCCTTTTCTGCACGGAAAACAGCCAGGTCCCGGGCGTTGTAGTGCAGATGGTGCGAGCGCACGCGGTGCGAGTCCGACTCCTCGTCCGCCACTGCGATCAATCCCGGATTCGTAAACGGCAGGAGCACAGCCGAACGCAGTCCTGCAACCAGCGGTACGATGCCCTGTCTTACCCCATGCCATACCCGTCGCCGCTCGGCCTGACCCATTTCGGAGTGGTAGAGGGTAAGCGGCATATATGGCGAGGTTCGTTCGTAGAAACGCGCAAGGCCGGGTTCGTCAGGGAAGATAAGGAGCGCCCCCCTGCCTCTACTCATAACATCGCGTATAAGCTCGACCACAAGCGCGGTGTAATCGGCAGAAGAGTGCACGAGCATCGGCTTTGATGATTTTTTGAACGCCTGAAGTATCCGGTTCTCGTCCGCCCGCATCTTGAGTCTTCTCTGGTCTTTTTCGATCCCGGGTTCTTTAATCCTGCGTTTCGGGGGCATCATTATATCTCGAGGCAGGATCAAGCCTAAGGCCTCGCCAATGAATCCAAGGTGCTGGCTTGAGATATGTCCAGCTAAATCAAGGAGTTGCTGCGGGAACAGTCTTGGGACAATCACCTCCTCAACCTCCTTCAGGTCTTCCTCATCCCCATCTTCCCTCGAAACCACACATGCCGGAACGCGGGTGTTTCCCAAAGGCACACGCACCAGATCGCCTACTTCAAGCGAGGCATCACCCCTGTAGCATAGTGGATCGATCGGACGGCCCAGTATTGCCGCATGGATTACCATCAGTAGCGCAGCTTTATCTGGTAGCGCAGGTTGTGCGCGCCCTCTTCGTCCCGTTCAAGGATGATGTCCTGGTTCCTTCCCACGTCGTACTCAACCCTGAACTGGTGCTGGTTCTCGCCTGGCACACGCTGAGAAATGGCTACGGTATATGAAGCGAACAACTTGTCGCTTATGTACTTGCCAAAGGTTACCTTGGTCGGTACGTCCTGCATTGCGAAGTCCTCGATTGAAAAGACATCAAGGCGAGCCCAGTTTTGAATGGGGCTGGTTACATCCCTTACCACACCCTGCACAAATGCGGTGGCAAGGTTCAGGTGCAGATATGATATGATCTCCGACTCTGACCATACAGGCGGATCGGAGTAGAACTCAAGTATCGGTTCGGTAAGGGTGCCTGCCATGTGCAGGGTAATTTCTATAACTTCCGGTTTCCCTCGGCTTGAGTCGAGCTCGCTCGTTCGCATAGATGCCCATATGTCGAACTCCGGATCCAGTTCCTCTATGGGTGGAAAGATGATCCTGCTTCGTGCAGGGTCAAGTCGGAATTGGTGGTCAAGATAGTAGGCACTTCCGCGTTTTACCCGCAACTCCCCTACTATCTGAGGCATCGGGTCATCGCGCACTATAATCTCAAGATCTGGTATCACCTCGATGTCCATGTCGTTGTTGCGGATCCAGATGTTCTTTTCCCCCTTGATCGTCAGGTTGAGGTAAGTTGGAGGTGGCGGCGGCAGGGACGGATCGCGCAGGGGGGCAGCCGGTGAGATTACCCGTATCTCGTCGCCGAGTCCGTAAGTAACGAGGGCTTCCTTAAGGGTCATCTTGCCGTCTATCATAAGCGGGGTTATATAGGTTCCTTCCAGGGTCAAGTTCCCACTGCAGACCGCCGAGATATGTCTGTCTGGCGAGAAGATTACGTCATTCACACGAAGACCGAAGAAGAACGGATAGGGTTCGGTAAACAGGGTGTAATCCCCTCGACCCTCGATACTACCTGTACCTATATTTGCGTCGAGGCGATCTACTATCACCCTGCCGTTGTCAAACAGGATGTCAGCATCGGTGCGTTCACTGGTAAGGTCTATTGCCGGCACGTAAACTTCAGCATTGCGAACGTTTACCCATCCCTCTATATCTGGATTAGCAAGAGTCCCTGATGCGTGAAGCTCGCCTTTGACCTCT
>JAYELY010000164.1:0-15567 GCA_034717795.1 Caldifarciminota bacterium | reverse complement strand
TATTTGGAGCACCGCCCCGTTGGTGTAGAAGAGGACGTTGGAATCGAGGAGAACCGAGAACCCCGAACCGTAAGGCCAGTGATCGAGAACCTCAAAGTTGTAGTCGGTACGAGAACGTGAATATGAAGGCATATCTAAAACATCAGGGGAACGTCCGCCCCATGCAAGAAGAAGTGAAACTAACAAAGCAATCACTTTACTATCCTAGTGGTTTGACCAACGTTGTCAACTCAAGATCCGGAAATTGAAGACCGACCTACTCATTGACGGGAACCGAAATCCGGCTAAAATGAGCTGATGAAACCAGCGATCGAGGGCGGAAAGCCCGTACGTGAAGAGTTCCTTGTCTTCGGCAAACCGGACATAAGGGTAGAGGACATAGCCGAGGTGGCCGATACCCTTCGGTCAGGCTGGATCGGCCATGGCCCGAAAACCGAGCGCTTTGAGCAGATGTTTACCGAATATACCGAAGCAAAGCACGCAATCGCAGTAAACTCATGCACCGCCGCGCTCTACCTCTCTCTGGGGATGCTCGAGCTGGGGCCTGAAGACGAGGTGATAACATCTCCCATGACCTATCCCTCGACCGCCAACGTGATCATTCACCACGGGGCAAAGGTTCGCTTCGCGGATGTAGATGAACGAAGCGGAAATATTGATCCGGTTAATGTCCAGGAGCAAATCACCACCAAAACCAGGGCGGTTATTCCAGTGCATCTTCATGGTTACCCAGTTGACATGGAGGCGATACTCTATCTGGCAGAGTATGCCGGCATTGCCGTCATAGTTGACGCGGCACATGCAATCGAGGCGCGCTGCCAGGACAAGCACGTTGGGGTGCTGGGGGATGCGGCCTGCTTCAGCTTCTACGCCACCAAGAACATCACCTCGGCCGACGGCGGTATGATCACCACCGACCGCGACGACTGGGCTGAGCGGTTCAAGCTGCTACGGATGCATGGTATTACCCGAACCGCGTGGTCGAGATTCAAGGAAGAAGGTTTCAAGTTCTACGATACGGTGACTCCGGGCTACAAGCTGAACCTGACCGACCTGCAGTCCGCGATGGCCATTCACCAGATGGAGCGCATCGAGCAAAGCTGGAAGCGAAGGACCGAGATCTGGCATACCTATAACGAGGCGCTCGGCCAGATGCAGGGAATCGTGGTTCCTCCTGAACCTGAGGAAGGCAGGCATGCCCGGCATCTGTATCCGGTGAGATTGGAATTGGAGCGACTGAGTATAACAAGGGATGAGTTCCTCGAAGCGCTCAAGGCGGAGGGAATCGGTGCAGGCATCCATTTCATATCGCTGCATCTGCACAGCTTCTATCGGGACACCTTTGGGTTTAAGCCCGATGATTTCCCGGTAGCGGCGAGGATATCCGAGCGCACCCTGTCATTACCCCTCTCCCCTGCCCTCACCGATCAGGACGTGGATGACGAGATAAAGGCTGTGGAAAAGCTACTTACGTACTATGCCCGTTGATCCTGAACGCTGGAAAAAGGTCTGGGACGCCTGCCCCTGGGCAACCGCATTCGCCTCCCCCCTATGGCATGCGGTAACCGAGGAGATAGAACCATCAGATGCAAGCTTCGAGTATAAAGGAATTATCACACCTTTGCGTAAGATCAAGCTGGCCAAGGGGTTCATCAGGGGCTATGAATCCACGGTTCCCGGCGTTGCGGCAGGTCCTGTATCCAGGGAGACGCCCGATGATCAGACTATCGATGAGTACTGGCAGGAGTTGAATCGCAGGACCAGTGGAAGATTTCTGGTCCATCTCAGACCGGATTCACCCTTTATTCGCACTGAGTTCAAAAAGCTCGCAATCCCCACTCATCTGGCAAAGATCAAGGAAAGAAAAGAAAGAATCAGCCGGCATCACAGACGAAAGATAAAGAAGGCCCAGGAGGCAGGGATCAGGGTGTCACCTGCCCGCCGGGAAACTGACTTCGAGGCCTACATGGAGATGTATGAGGCATCCCTCAAAAGATGGCGGAAGAGACCTGCGCGAGTATATTCAAAGGAGTTTTTTGATCGTGCAAGGGAGGTTCTTCTTCCGGCCGATGCTGCCTGTTTCTTCATGGCGTGGGACGCAGAGCTACCCCAGGCAGGTGCGTTTCTGCTTTATGAGACTAAACGCACGGTATACTGGCACGGGGTAAGCGTTGAGAGACCTGCCGCTGGTGCGGCCCATCTCCTACACTGGGCAATCATGGAAGATTCCGAACGCAGAGGGATGGAGGAGTATGATTTCGGCCCCAGCCCGGGACTCTTAGGCGTGGAAAGATTCAAACAAGGTTTCGGGACTCAAACGGAGGATCAGATCACCGTCCTCGGTCCGGCCAAGCTTTTTTCTTCATACTTCCTTAAAAGGACAAATAGATGAACGGCGCCGTTGATTCTCTCAACTTCAGAGCAGATCAATGATACCGGTCGGTCATTTCCACTACTGCTTCTTCGAGCGTTCCGAGACCTTCATCCACCATCAACTTTCATCGCTAAAAAGATTCCGACCGGTGGCGATATCTTTGATATCCCGAAACCTTAACGAGTTCCCCTTACCCAACGGAGTCCACTACGATGTGGGCCTCGAGCTTTCCAGACCAGGGCTTCAGTTCATCGAGCCGTTCCGGTACGGCTCACTCAAGCTTGCCGCCGAGCTTTTTAAGAGAGAAGGCGTCGCGTTGATTCACGCTCACTTTGGAACATGGGGGGCCTACGCAATACCTTTACAGAAAAGCCTGCGCGTGCCGATGGTAGTCACCTTCTATGGACAAGACATGTCCCTGCTCCCTAAAAGGACAATGTGGCGAAATCGGTTCCAGAAGTTATGGAAAAAGATAGACCTGTTTCTTGTCGAAGGTCCCCACATGATGGCGGAACTCATTAAACTCGGCGCTCCTCGAGAAAAGGTAGCTCTTCAGCGCATCGGGGTTCCGGTATCCAAGATAGGCTTCCATCCTCCTGCAACGAAAAGCACGAGGCCACCTACCGCTTTGTGGGTGGGACGGATGATCGAAAAGAAAGGACTAATGGATGCTCTCAAAGCACTCGAGTCCCTTAAGCGGGAGGGGATAAAGATCCAGCTGCGGATCATAGGAGACGGCCCCGAGAGAAGAAAAGCTCAGGGTTTCGTTAAGGAGAAGGGATCAGAGGAAGACGTCACGTTCCTTGGTTTTCTTGATTACGAGACCTACCTTGCCGAACTCGAGCGGGTAGACTTCTTCCTCGCACCAAGCAAAACGTCAGGCAAGGGAGAAACCGAAGGAGGTGCGCCTACCACCATACTGGAGGCCGAGGCAAGAGGGCTTCCGGTTGTCGCTACCCGACACGCCGACATCCCGTTTGTCTTACCTGAGGGATATCCCTATCTTGCCAACGAAGCCGACCCACGTGATCTTGCCCGCGTGATAAAACTACTGCTCGATGATCGAAAAAGATGGCCTCAAATAGCACGAAAAAACCGCAAGCACGTGGAACGTTTCCACGATCTCAAAGCAACCACTCAATCGCTAGAGAAACACTACGACCGCCTTTTAACCAAACGAGTCCGGTAGGATGAAACGCAAAGGCGGTTTCCTGGCCAAAGCCACGGGAACGTTCCTGACAATGGGATTCAGCACGTGTTTAGGTTTCATCGTGAACCTGATCCTGGCTCGTGTCTTAGGCCCGGCCGGCAAAGGAGTAATAGCACCGGCCCTGTCGGCGGCGACCATCGGAATAACCATAGCCTCGCTGGGCATCGATCACTCCGCAGCCTACTTCCTGGACAAGAAATCTTTCAGGGCGAAGGATGTACTCCTGACCTCTTTTCTGTTTGCTATCATATCAGGCGCTCTGGCGTCCCTGGGGATACTACTGGCACTTGAGTATGTAATCCCTGAAGCCACCTCGCTAACCCGCCTGTTCTTTGCGGGCGGCGTCTTCTTCACCGTTATCTACAACATATCCCACAGTGGTCTTCTCGGGCGCAACCGGCTGGGTCTCATAAATCTTGGACGAGTGGCCTCGGATGTCTTAAGAACCATCCTGGCAACGCTTTTCCTCTATTCCCTGTGGCCGTCGGTAGAAGGTTTTGCCTTTGCATATATGATCGCCCAGGCTCTGAACGCAATCCTCGTAACCGTTTTTGCCTTTAGAGAAGTAGGGATTATCGGTGCCAGGATAGACCTTTCGTTCTTCAGCAAAGCGGTAGGATTCGGAGTGGCGGTTTTTTTGGCTTCGCTTACCTTGCAGGCCAACCGGCAGATAGGGGTCCTGATTCTCAAGATGCTTAGATCGGTGGAGGAAACCGGTCTCTACGCACAGGCACAAACCTTTGCCAACTTCCTGCTTCTTCTACCCCAGGCGCTCTCCTTTGCCCTTTACGGAGCGGTGGTGGGAGAGAGGGACAAAGAGGAGTTTACTGCAAGGATCGTAAGGCTGTCGATTTTTTCTCTGCTTGTGCTCTCTGGGATTGTAGCTTTGATCGCCCCCTGGCTTATCCCGGCCCTGTTTACCGAAAAGTTTACTCCAAGCGTTCCATATCTCTGGGGGCTCCTGCCCGGTGTCGTAATCTATACCCTGCCTCAGCTTTATGCCTCTTTCGTAATAGCGAGCTGGGGCAAACCCTGGCAGGCTTTCGGGGCAAGTATGGTAGGATTTTTCTTAAACGTGGTTGGCAACCTTTTGCTTGTCCCCCGCATAGGTGCTTGGGGAACGGTAATCTCCTTCGACGCCGCCAGCATCGCGATGGCTCTTTACTATGTCGTATTCCTTAAAAAGCAGACTGGAATAAGTATAAGAGGGCTACTGCTGCCCTCTGGAGAGGATTTCCGCTTTCTATTAAGACGCCTCAAGTCTTTCTTTAAACCCTAAACCGGAGTCTCGGCTTATACCGAGGAAGAACGGATAAATCGCCGGTAGATAGCAACCTCCTGGTTTAGCCTTTCGGGCCAGGTTAGAAGAATCCTACGTGAGAATTCTTTTGCCCGTCTGCCCAGGTCTTTTCTGAAGGATTTCTCGCGCACGAGCCGCTCGATCCCTCGCGCCGCGCCTTCGAGGTCATAGGGTTTATAGAGCAGCCCGGTCTGGCCGTGACGGATAAACTTGCGGGTGCAGCCTGCGTCCAGGACAACCACCGGCTTGCCAAGGACCATCGCTTCAAGCACGGTGTTGTTCAGATTGGAGAGTTCCTGAGTGGCAAGAACAACGCTCGCACCTGACATGAGATCATACATCCTATATCTAGGTAGCATTCCTGTAAGATGAACGGTTGATGAAACACCCAATCTATCTATGAGTTTTTCAATGGATGATCTCAGAGGTCCCTCTCCAAGGATGAAGAATTGAAGTTCAGGGAGTGATTCTTTGCATAAGGCCGCGATACGTATAACCCTATCAACCCGCTTCCAGTCAACCAGGCGGCAGGCGGTAAGTACATAGGCAGGAGAGGATTCCTCACACCTCATTGATAAAAGGGAGGGATCATAGCCGTTACGGAGGAAATGGTAACGTTCCGGTTCGATCCCGAATATCCCGGCCGCCTCATCGCCGCAGGTTCCGTCGTCGGTAATCACGAGGTGATCCGGCGGATGACGCAAAAGGAAGATGAGGTCGAAGCACAGCTCGCGACGTAAACCTCTACGAAGTCTATCGATCGGCACGCTAATGCCGTAGAGACGGGAGATTGCAGGTGTGCCTAGATATGAGGCTGCGCGGCGCATGGCGTAGACGGTCTCGGATGAGTGACCTAAGACAAGATCGAAACGTCCGCCCGATCTCTTGAGCCAGCGAGAAACCGAATTCGACCACTGGACGATGGCAGGCAAGCGATAGGAAATGGCAAGGCCGGTTTTAAGCAGCGGCCGAAGACGCTCGAAGGAAGCCTTGATTCGAACAAAAAGGATACCTTCCCGTTCCTCCTTTACAGGCAGAGCTCGTGCGGCAGGCGAGAGATGGGTTACCTTGAAACCTGCCCTGCATAAAGCCTGGATAGCGTAGCTCTCTGAGGGCGATCCCCCGCCTTCACCCTGTGACCATACTGACGGCCAGGGAGATATGGAAAGTGCTTTTCTCAATCCTGCACCTGAAATTCACTCGATAGAGAATCCCGTCTTAGCCCAGTCATCTAGAAACCGCTTAAGCCCGATGTCGGTCAGAGGGTGCTTTATCATCTGGCGGAACACCTTGACAGGCATGGTGCATATATCGGCGCCTATAAGGGCCGCCTGCATCACATGTTCGGGGTGCCTGGTGCTCGCGAAGATGATCCGGGTGTCTATGCCGTAGTTGTCAAATATCTCTCTTATGCGAGCCACCTGATTGATGCCTTCGTGACCTATGTCGTCAAGGCGGCCCACGAAAGGCGAAACGTATGTGGCACCGGCATTTGCGGCAAGGATCGCCTGCAGAGGAGAGAAGGTAAGGGTCATGTTCACGTGGATCCCTTCCTCGAAGAGCACACCTGTCGCCTTAAGCCCCTCAGGGATGCAGGGTATCTTGACCACTATGTGTTCGGATATCTTTGAAAGTGATTGTGCCTGCCTCACCATGCCCTCGGCCTCAAGAGCCGTGACCTCGGCAGATACAGGACCTTGCACCACATCGCATATCTCTTTCAAGAGCGCGCGGTAGTCGCCCCGGCCTTTCTCTCTGGAGAGCAGGGTGGGATTGGTTGTAACCCCGTCAAGAACGCCCCATGCGGCTATCTCTTTTATCTCGTCTATGTTGCCCGTGTCAAGGTAAAGCTCCACTAATCCTCCTTTGGATATAGAACCTCAACAAGCACCAGGCCGTTTGCAGGCGCGGTTATGGTCTGCACAGGCTTGGTGCGGTTGAACAGCTCAGGGATTATTTGCGGCTCAATCTTGCCGCGTCCACACTCGGTTACGACACCTACCATCCTTCTCACCATCTTGTAAAGGAAAGACTTCCCTCGTACTTCGATAACTATCTCGTCACCCTCCTCCCGTATATCCACTGAGTCTACGGTGATAGAAGGGCGTGGATCCTCGACCTCGCAGAGTGCTGCGTAGTCGTGCTCCCCGACCAAGAGGGCTGCGGCGAGCTTCATCCTCTCGATGTCGAGATCGTAGGAATACTCCCACGCCGTACCTCTGTGCAGAGGCGAGCGCCCCCGGATGATCCGGTAGCGATAGAGTTTAGATGCAGCATCCCGCTTCGCATCAAAGGAATCCGGCACCTCTTCAATAGATTTGATGAAGATCGATCTGGGTAAAACCGAGTTCAATGCGATCCGGAGGCGATCGGGTGTAAGCCCGCCATCGTAGACGAAAGACGCAACATAACCCAGAGCGTGCACCCCGGCGTCGGTGCGGCCAGCCCCTGTGATGCGAATCTTTTCTCCTGTGATCTGCTCAAGCGCGTTCTCGATCTCACCCTGTATCGTGACCTTATCCGGTTGAACCTGCCATCCGAAGAAGTCTGTGCCGTCGAATTCGACAACGGCTTTGAGTCTCATCTCACCACCACCGCAGCCGCCAGGGATATGATACCGACAGATAACAGTGCCCATCCCGGACGCTTACCGGTTATCTCGATGGGGTGGGTAACGATACCCTGCGCCTCCCCGAAGACATCCCCGATAGCTTTGGGAACCTCCTTCCAGCGCTTGACCTTGGATAAGGACTCAAGAAAGAACGGTATGGAGAGAAGCGCCAGAGCAAGCACCTCGCCTATTACGGGTCGGCGAAAAAGCTTCTCAGAGAGCCTTGCCAGCCCCCATACCAGCTCTTCGTGCGTGCAGACGTAAACGAGGAGCAAGGAGAAGAAAAGCGCCAAAGCGAACCGCCCGCCTATTGTCAGGGCAGACCAGAGAGCATCGGCACCCTGCGAACGGTTGAGAAACCAGTTGAAGAAGACGCTTAAGACGACCAGTGGAAGCGATATCTTAAGGTAGCGCCCCCAAAATCTCCATCCTGCCCGACCAAGGATTGCAAACGCCACACAGAGCGCTCCTGCGGCTGCAAATTCATACCAGCGAGAGCAAAAAGGAGCGATGGCGATCAAAAGAATCGTTGCTGCTATTAGCGTAACCGGAGAGACCCGGGAAAGCGGCGGGCGAGTTGTGCTCATAGACCGAGAATAGGGAAAGCAAGCCAGATGTCAATAAGACCTGTCATTGGCTTTATCGGCGAACGATGACGCCCCAGTTACGTCCGGCTCCATGTTCGCGGCGGTGAGAGTAGAAGCGCTTCGAGTTGCAGTGGGTGCAAATATCCAAAGACGCGCCTTCAACCGCCCCGACGGATGAAAGAAGAAAACAATTGGCCGCTCGAAGGTCCAGATAGAACCCCTCTTTCTTTCTTGAGAAAAACCGGTTCGCTTCGGGCCAGCTTTCTCTGAATTCATTCAAAACGTCCTCACCAACCTTGTAGCAGCACTTGCCGATCGAAGGACCAAGTGAGTAGCGTAGACGATGTGAAGATATGCCCTCCTTCTGGATCTTCTCAACGAACCGCAGGACTATCTTTGAAAGCGTCCCTCGCCGACCGGCATGGATCACACCGATCAGTGATCTCTTCTCGCTCCATACAAAGATAGGCACACAATCCGCAACCCGGACCGAGAGTGCAAGGTTTGCCTGAGTGGTAAAGCATCCGTCAGCCTCAATCTCTCCAGGCCTATCAACCCGAATCACGCGATCGGAGTGGGTCTGATTCATGGTTACGAGAGAAGCACCCAACTCAAAAGGCGCGAGTTGTTCCTTCAGATTAAGGTTGTGATCCAGGCCATCGTCTCTAAACCGCCGCGTGGTGAATAAGATCTCTATATCCTGTGTGGGATTAAGATGGTAGAACCTCAACCCGTCCTTTAAGATCAAGTGCCATGATTGACTAGACACCGAAGTCCTCCGGTTCGTAGCGCAGCTTTAGATCCTTGGCAATAAGCTGCATCCTCTGCTTGCCCCAGTAGCTATCTTCGGCGATCCGATAGGCGACATCAAGCGCTTCCTTGCGACCCGGTTCAAGTTTCAGGATAAGCTCGGATTTACCGAACGCAAGAACGGGCACGGTAGTTTTATCCTTGCGTACGGTAAACTTGAGATGGTTGCGACCGAAGACCCGGGGGGTGCCAACAATCTCCAACCCGGAAGTAGCAAAACAAGGTTGGGGATTGCCCATACCGAAAGGCCGAAAGCGCTCGAAGAACTCCCGAGTCTCGGAATCGAAATCGCCAAGCTCTACTTCAGCTTCAAGGCGCAGCCTGGGCTCAAATACTGACTCCGGGTAGGAAGAGGCATGTTCGTTAATCGCCTGCGTGAACGCCTTAAGGTTGGCTTTTTCCATAACCAGCCCGGCTGCCACCTCGTGTCCGCCGAAGGTCACAAGATATTCACGCACTGCAAGAAGTGCCTCGTACAGATGAAAACCCGGCACACTGCGAGCCGACCCCTTCAGCCTGCCCTCTTTTTCCGCTAAAAGGATGGTGGGACGATAGTAATCATCCACCAGCCGGGAGGCGACTATCCCGATAACGCCCTCGTGCCAGTCTGAACGGCAGCACACGAGCACGCGAGGGTTTCGTTCCTTGATCTCGTGCTCGGCGAGGATACTGGCCTGCTCAAGGATAACGTCCTCTGTCTGCCTGCGGTTGCGGTTGTGTTGATCAAGCTTTACGGCCAGGCTCCTTGCCTCTTCCAGGTCGGTTGAAAGCAAAAGCTTAAGAGCCTGCTTTGAATCGGCCATCCGGCCTGAGGCGTTAAGTCGAGGCGCCAGCCCAAAGGCGACGTTGGTAGCCGTAATGGACTTACCGGCGAGTCTGGAAACCTCCAGGAGTGCGGCAAGTCCCGGCTTGGAGGCCTTTGAGATCTCTTCAAGCCCGAACCTTGCAAATACCCGGTTCTCGTCGATCAAAGGAGCTACGTCGGCGATGGTGCCGAGGGCAACAAGATCGAGATCGGCTTGAAGCGGCTCGGAGGACTCGCCAAGACGCCGGGAAAGTGCTTCAAGCAGCTTGTAAGCTACCCCGACTCCGGCAAGTTCAGCAAATGGATAGGTTGAGTCCGCCCTCTTGGGGTCGACGACCGCAACGGCTTGGGGAAGGTTCTCACCGGGTTCGTGATGATCGGTTATTAAAAGATCGATGCCTGCCTTACCGGCCATACGTGCTTCCTCGACAGCGGTGATACCGCAGTCCACGGTAAGAATAAGAGACGCTCCGGACTCCTTGGCTGCATCTATCGCCTTGGCAGAGAGCCCGTAGCCTTCCTTCATGCGATGGGGAAGATAGAAATCAGCATCGATCCCTAATCTATGCAGACCACGCAACAGCAAGGCGGTGCCGGTGACCCCGTCAACGTCGTAGTCGCCGTGTACAAGAACCCTCTCTCCCCTTCTTTGCGCATCAAGCAATCTCTCGACCGCTCGTTCCATATCCGGAAGCTTGAAGGGATCGTAGAGGTGCTCGAAAGACGGATTCAAAAATCTCCTCACCGAATCCTCGTCCCGGTAGCCGCGTTTCCATAAGACCAATGCGGGCAAATATGGAAGCCCCTGACGTCCGGCGAAATCCTTAATCAATTGATCATCCACAGGTTCACAAACCCAGCGTCTTGTCTTGCAGGTAGATGGGGACATCAATAATAATAGTCAATACCCCCAGCTATGTCAAACTTGAGCAGCCATTACCGCAGAAAGATTAATTGCTGGATATACACCCTGTTGCCTCACATAAAATTCCACTTGAAATGATTACCTGTTGCCTCATCTAAATTCTACCTGAAAGTAAGGTTTTGTCCATCTCAGGTTTCCTTATACCTCGTCTGCGGGAAGAGTATGTAAATAGTTCTTGTTGATAACGTGTTATTTCTCTTTTCAACTCCGCTGGATTCAATGCCCCATACCGTCTGTTTAGAAGCTCCTTCAGCCCTGGAGAGACTTCTGTGTACTCAAGGAGCCTGCGATAAGGTGTCTTGGCCTCGTCGTAGCGTTTACTTACCTTACTCCCTGTCCTGCTCTTCTCGGCGAGCTTCATCATGGGTTGGAAGTAGTTTACGTATAATCTAAGAGACTCATACAATCGGTTCAGCATACTCACTTCCCGCTCTCCGCTATGACGACCGTAACCTACGGCTCTTCTCACTACGTTACCGTTCTTCTGCTCTACGCAGAAGTTGTCGTTTTTCTTGTAGGGGCGGGAGTGGGTAAAGGTTATCCCTTCTTTCTCACAGTAGCGCTCCAGGTGGTCGTTGATGAACTCCTTGCCTCCATCGGAGTGCAGACCTTTTAGCGGGAAAGGAACCTCTTTAAGCTTACACTTTAGTGCCTCATGCACCCACACCTGGGCCTTGTTGCGTACACCAGCCAGCTCTGTCCAACCGCTATAAACGTCGGTTATCACCAGGGTGCACGCGTACTCGCCTCTCGGATCCCCGCCGTTGTGCTCCACCAGATCCACTTGAACGTCTCCAGGGCGTGTTCTGTCCCACTGTGAGAACGTCTTTACAGGTATCCGGTTCATAAGCGCCGGGCCTGCTCTTGACCTGGGCTTCAGAAGGTACTTCGCTCTCTCAGGTGCTAAAAGCCGGTCTATAGTCGCCGCGCTTATCCTGACAAGCTTCTGTCTGGTCTCGGTATCCACCTCAAGCTCGTTGTGAGCAATGAGAACAGGAACTATCTCTTTAAGATAGGGAGCCAGGCGCTTGCCGCAGATACAGTCGCATACTATCCATACCTTACGCAAAGCCTCAAACACCTTGCGGTCGTAGATACGGGGTCTCAATCTGGTGCGTTTTGGCGGCTTGCGATTACTCCACGTCCTCAATACCCACGACGCATGATGCCTGGTGTAGCCGGTCAAGGCCACATACTCGTTAAGCATCTTAGTCTTCTCCTTCTTAGGAGCCTTCTGATAACGCTTGAAAGTCCCCTTGGTCACGACTCTCCTCGCTTGCAGTGTCAATGCCATATGACCGCCTCCTATAATTGTTGCTCTTGGAAACGATCATATACAGATCTTCGTTCATGTGGATTCTTACATGAGGCAACTACTCAAGTTCAGGTGGATTTTTGATGAGGCAATGCGTACACTTGACAGAAGGGGCTAAGGACTTTATCATTACATCATGATTGCATTGATTTTATTAACAATCCTTGGTTCCGATAAGGATAGCACCCGTGAGCTTATCCCCTATCTTGCTGGAGACCAGGGCAGCGGGTTTATCCTGTGGGGTGATGCCGAAGCCGATGCGCTGATCACAAGAATCTTCCCTGCGGTAACGGAAGCGATGAAGGCTGATACCTCCAAAACCTTCAGGGCTGTCGCCTCTATAGAGATAGATCGTTCAGGAGCGATCGTCAAGGAGCCTGAGCTTTTAGAGAAGAGCAAAGTCCCAAAATGGGACACGACGATTATCACGACCTTGCGCGGCTGGTTGTTCGAAACGTCTCGTGACAGCCTGCGCCGGGATACGGTCGAGTTCCGGTACATAGCGCGTAAATCCGGAAAGGGGAGCACCTCCATCATCAAAGCCAAAGGACGTGAAGACTTCCATCCGGCCGCTTTCACCTCGGTGGATAAGATTCTGGCTGACCAGTCAAAAATGAACGCTCCTCGTGACAGCATCATGCCGATGGGCATCAACGTTACCTTCTCAGGCGATCTTGGTCTTGACGATCTGGAAAGTCACATCATGCCTGATCTCGAAGAAAGCATGAATGAGAAAGGCATCGCCTATGTTACCGCACGTTTTGAGATCGTGGTGAACGATAAAGGTACAATCGATGATGTCAGGGTTATCCAATCAAGCGGGAGAACTGCCTGGGATTCGGAACTTGAGAAGGCCATGCTTCAGTGGCGATTCAAGCCGTCCTATAGGCTGCAGCGCAAAACCGACGTGATATTTGTAGTGAGCCTGGAGTGAGGGGTTTACTCCTCTCGGACAAAAAGATCAAACATAATGCGAAACCAAAAGCGTGGAGAATAGGCCCTGTGTCGATTAAGGTTTAATCACTGCCAGCTAAGGTCTTGACAGATTCAGGTGCAGCTACTATTCTCAAAACGCGCGAGGGCTAAATGGTTGAGGCAGTCTTCACCGGGATGTCGAACGCGTTTGCAGACGTTAAACCATCGAAGAACAGCTATAAAAACATAGGGCTATGCCGAGGAAATTCCAGTTATCTCGAGAGAAATATCTAAAGTCTTTGCCGAATGTGTCAGTGCACCTACTGAGATGTAGGCAACCCCTGTAAGGGCTATATCCCGGACGGTCTCAAGGTTTACGCCGCCCGAGGCCTCAAGTTCAACCTTTCCTTTGACCAGCTTAACCGCCTCACGCATCATATCCAGGCTCATATTGTCGAGCATGATGCGGTCAATGGCTTCTATCTGGAGAGCCTCGTTGACCTGATCCAGGGTCGTACACTCAACCTCAATCTTTAAATCTCCACGGGAGTTCTGTGCCGCTTTGACCGCTGCAGCAAGCGAACCACAGGCGGCGATGTGGTTATCCTTGATAAGAACCATATCGTAAAGACCCATACGGTGGTTGTAGCCCCACCCATATCTGACAGCGGCTTTCTCGAGCGCTCGCAGACCAGGCGTCGTCTTTCGGGTATCAAGTATCTTCGCGTTGGTGCCATGAACCGCGGTCACGAAACGAAAGGTCAGTGTAGCGATGCCGGAAAGGTGTTGAAGGAAATTAAGAGCTGTCCGCTCGGCCACAAGGATTCCCCTGGCAGGGCCTGAAAGCTTGGCCAGCTCATCCCCTGGATTTATCCTCTCCCCATCGTTAAAGAGAAAAGCAACTTTGATCCGTTCGTCTACCTGGCGAAACGCCTCCTTTACTGCCTCTGCCCCGGCAAGCACCCCCTCCTCCTTGCAGAGTATAATGGCTTCGGCCTGAGCTCCTGCAGGTACCGTCGCCAAGGTGGTAACGTCACCTATCCCTATATCCTCGGCAAGCGCACGCCTTACGCTGTCCTTTACCGCATCTTCGTAGAAATGAGAGTCGCTCATCGGAGTATTTTAGTCGAATTAACAAACAGGTCAACTAATATAACCGACTCATCCATGATGAGTTTAAGATTTTCTCTCCTCCAGCTTGACGAAACCCTGCTCAGAGCTATACTGAACTGATGAAGAAATTCAAGGCGCTGTTCAAGCCCGAACCTGAAGAGAGATACACCGCATCTGTGCCCTCTCTGCCCGGATGCATCTCTTACGGGGAAACCCTGGAGGAAGCGAAGAAGATGCTTGCCGACGCCATTTCCTGTTACCTGAAATGTATGAAAGAGCACGGCGAATGTTCGCCGGATGATTCAGAGTGCATAGTGGATGAAATTTCAATCGCAGATGAATAAGGTCCCCGCGTTAAAATCAAAAGACCTCTTGCGCATCTTAAGGGATGCCGGATTCCACGAAGATCACCGCTCGGGCAGCCACGTCATCATGCACTCGGATTCCAGAGGGGCGCGAGTAGCTGTCCCTTTCCACCAAAATGACCTGCCTATGGGCACCACACAGGCGATACTGCGGGCGGCGCATCTCGATCCCGAGAGGGTGTTGGAGTTCTTGTATGCCTGAATTCCAGCTGGTAACAGACATGACGCCTGCGGGCGATCAACCCCAGGCGATACGCGAACTGGTGGAGGGCATAAAGAGAGGCGACAAACACCAGACCCTGTTGGGTGTGACCGGCTCGGGCAAGACGTTCGTGATGGCCAACGTCATTGAGCAGGTGCAGAGGCCGACCTTGGTTATGAGTCCCAACAAAACCCTGGCCGCCCAGCTCTACGGCGAGTACCACCAGTTCTTTCCGCACAACGCGGTCGAGTACTTCATCTCGTATTACGACTACTACCAGCCCGAGGCCTACGTTCCGGAGTACGACCTTTACATAGAGAAGGAAGCCGACATCAACGAGGAGATCGAGAGGTTGAGGCTGAGGGCGACCGCGTCGCTTCTTGAGCGCCGCGACGTAATAATCGTAGCCTCGGTATCATGCATCTACAACATAGGAGAACCAGCCGAGTTCGCCGACAGGGTGAAGCTCGTAAAGGTGGGTGATGAGCTGGACAGAGACGACCTTCTGGCTGATCTTGTTCGCGAGCAGTACTCTCGCAACGACTACGAGCTAAAACGTTCCTCGTTCAGAGTGAAAGGCGACGTGGTTGAGATATGGCCGGCCCATGAGGATGTAGCTTTACGCATCGAGTTCTTCGGCGATAAGGTATCCTCAATCAAAAGATTCAACTCCGTATCCGGCAAGATAATAGATCAACCCAAGAGTGTAATGATCTTTCCGGCCCGGCACTTCATGGTCTCCGAGATTACACTTCAAGAGGCCTTAAAGGCGATCCGCGAGGAGATGGTCCAGCGCGTGGCCGAGCTGGAGAGCCAGGGAAAGCTCCTGGAGGCGCAGAGACTAAAGACCCGCACCAAGTATGACATCGAGATGCTGCGCGAGGTCGGCTACTGCCCGGGGATCGAGAACTATTCCAGGCATCTTTCAGGACGTGCGGCTGGATCCAGACCCTGGTGTCTTCTCGACTACTTCCCCAAGGATTTTTTGACCGTCATGGACGAATCGCACGTAGGCGTGCCTCAGGTGGACGGGAT
>JAYELY010000163.1:0-3060 GCA_034717795.1 Caldifarciminota bacterium | reverse complement strand
TCATTATCCCCCCATTGTCAAGTACTTTAGACATAACTAAACTAAATAGTATCACCGAGTATTCTGAAACCGGCGGCGGTATGAATGGCTGGTTTTGCTTGACATCAGGGAATGCATCGTTAGGATAACGGTCAAAGAGATCAAGGAGGCACCTGATGCGCGAGTTGCAGAAGTATCTTGAGGAGATAGCCGAGTGGCTTCAGGAGGCGTTTTCGATATGCGTTGTTGGCGATGATGGGTTGGTGCTTGCCTGTAAGACCCGAGAGGGCGGTGAGAACGTCGAGCTCACGAGCGCGGTGCTAACCGATGTCATGCGCAGTATCTCAAGGATCGTTGACGAGGTAAAGAAAGGAAGGCTGGTGGACAACCTTCTATCCACGGCGGATGTACACTTTCTCACCAAACAGCTTGACGATGAGGGCAAGGCGTTCCTGGCGATAGGCGTGCCCCGCGGCGCGAACCTGGGTGCTGTCCGCTACGTAAGCAAGATCTACGCGGATAAGCTGAAAGCTGCGCTGCCTGAGGCGTAGAGGTCTGCCTGCGTTTTGTGCAGCCTTGCGATGAAGCACTGGCGGGTTGCGTGCATCATGCGGGGAGTCATATGGGGGATGTATTCAATTCCTAATCCACGCTTCCAAGCGATTGATTTTTAAGATCTACGATCTATGCCCGGGGTTAATTCAGGTTACTACCTCGGGATGATACCCTCCCCGCCCATGGAGTCGGGTGGGGTTTCCCAAAAATCAGCCTCCTCCTTTTTTCTTTTTCCCCGGGTTGGAATAAACTTATTAAGTCCGCAATCAGATACACACTTGCGTTCGTTTCCATCGAGCTGTTCGTAAAGTTCAGCCATATGATCCTGCAGCTCATTGCGGTTGAGTCCGGTCTGGGCCGCTTCGTACAGCTGTTCCAGCGCTTGCCTGTAGGCTATAATCTTGTCGTCAAGCGGCATGTCGTAAGGGATGTTGTTGATCACCCCCACGCCGTCAAGCATTCGTATATCAAATCCCTTGGAGAACGTCCACTTGTTGAAGTCGATCAAGACACGATTCTTTACACGAGATTTAAGGCGAGTATCTATCAGGTGATAGAGCATTTCAGCGGTTTTACGAAAGACGGTCCGTAGTATTGCAGAGCCTTCGTCTTCGGTTGTGATAAGCCCCTGGCTCTTCAGTGCAGCTATGGTTATGGCTACCTTGGTCTTGGGTTGTGCAAGCAGACGTGCGATCTCGGCAAATGAGCGGCGTCCATTGATATGGGAGGCTATGGCCCATACCAAGGCATTGAAGTTGAATTCCTTCTCGGAGTTAGGATCCACCGGTGCAAGAACCAGAGCCGCGTCCTCGAAGGCCAACTCCTGGCACGCAGCATCCCACTGTGTTGCCTGCTTCGAGGCCGCCATGAGAAGGTCGGTTAAGGACTTGGTAATGCATTGCTCAACCGGGGCACTTTCCTCGTGGAACTCGAAGTTGCCGGCGACGAGGATGAAGAGTTCTATAAACGCCTCGTCTCCTGTCAGCTTGCCCATCCGGCAGTCGAGCAGCTCCCCTTTAGAAAAGAAAAGCGAGCCTTCGGCGGCACCAGTGATATCGAGCCGACCTGTTTTGCGGCTCATGGTCAAAAGCTGGATTATATCCAGGAATCCTTGTCGCTCTATCTTGCCTTCAAGCATCCAATCCAAACTCCCGGCTTAGAAGGTTCCTGGCCGGTGTGAGGTAAGAATCCTTTATGAGCACGCTTATAGCGGTAAATGAAGTGCTGATCATATCGATGTTGACGGCTTCCTGGGCCAGTATAGAGAATATCTTGCCAGCGATCCCCGGCTCGTGCGCAAGATTCTTTCCGTAAACCGTCAAGATACCCCTTCCTTTTTCTATCACGAACTCGCTTCTCTTTAGAACATCAAGGCTCTCGAGGTGCGCCACCGCCGCATTTACCTGCGATTCGTTTAATGCGAAAGAGATCTCAGCCAATCCACCTGATATACTGCTTTCGGATATCATCTCTATGTTGAAGCCTGCTTTACCCAGCTGCGAGAAGAGTTCGCCCGCGATACCGGGTTTGTCCGGGACGGATTTGGCAATAACCATTGCCATGCGGCGTTTGGTTTCGATCAACTCAACCGGTCCGGTCATATCTTCCTCCATACAAGTATATAGAGCTGCCTCGGCTTGTCAACGCCAAAACACGAGGCTCTTCTTACTCCATACGTTCCCCAGTCCAGAACTCGCAGATCTGACCTTGATCGTTCATAAGGAACGACTCCACAGGTCCCCATCTGAGCCATACCGTCCTGCCTACCAGCTGTCTTGTCCAGAAGCATGTGGTCTTTGATTCAAGCACCCACTTTTCGTCGTTTTGCCGGACGACGATAAGTTTGAATCCGAACTCGTCCTCTGTAAGGGTGGCCTGTTCCCACTTGCCCGGATAGCCCGTTTGAACGTCATCCTGGTCTGGCTGTTGGGTTTTCGTGGTTGCCATGCAACCTGCTGCGATGAAAACCAGTACGATCGCGGCACAGAGCCGCAGGAACTTTTTCATGTCTCCCTCCAGTATTTGAAACAATATACCACTCCAGGTAGGTTTGTCAAGTGAGAGGGCCTAACTCCTGAGAATACCGGAGGATTAGTGAAGTTTTCTATAGGGTTCCAAAATCTGCCGTAGACAGATTAACGTCACAGACGCAGAAGCATCACTTCACCCCACGAAGGTACTTTCGGCTTACGCCGTCGCGGGGACCCTGAACACACAAATGTCATCGCGACCGACCGTCCGCCTCGTTCAGAGGCGTGGAAGGGTGGCGATCTTTAACGCTCCCTTTCGCCTGCGGCGAAAGGATCGCAAAGCGACGACTGAGAATGTAGGGGCCGACCTCAGCGTGCCCCTTGGGGTACTGAGTGCCCCATAGGGTATCAGGTCGGCCCGCTTACTATCTGAGGGGAGTGGGCAATTTTGATTGCCGAGGGAAAGGAAGCCTACTCCAGCCACGGGAGAATCTTCGATCTAATTGGTGTCTTGATATCGATGGCTAACGGCAGCTAAGTTCAGCAAGAAGATCCT
>JAYELY010000162.1:0-3062 GCA_034717795.1 Caldifarciminota bacterium | reverse complement strand
ACGGAGGCGAACAGGAGTATCACTATAAAAAGCACCAGCGGGGAAGCCAGGAGCGCTATGCCGCCGGTGAGGGCGGAGAAACCGGGGTTGACCATTACCCTGCCAGTAACGTTTTTGAAGTGGCGCGGGAAAACCAGTGAAACAAAGAGGCCTGCACCGGCAAAGAGGAGGAAAGCGATGATAGTCCCGATCAACCAGCGTCCAAAGGTGCGACTGGGCCGTTTCTTTTCCACTTCAGGTTTCTCTTTAGGCTCAGGAACAAACTCCCTGGTGCCACTTTTGAGAACGGCGCCCTCCGCTATATGAACCCTGCCTGCACTGTAGCGCAGTGTATCCTCGATAACCGCGCCATCCTCTATATATATCTCGGCTGCAGAAAGCCTCACAGGTCCCTTGAGGTGTCCTCGAAGGAAGATCACCGCTCCGCCGGCAACCAGTGAATCGTTGAAGGTCCCGTCAAGCTGAAGACTGGCACCTGCGACGTAAGCCTTACCTTTGATCTCACCTGCAATCTCGACAGCCGCTCCTGCGGCTGTAAGATTGCCTCCTACATCCGATAAGAGACGCACATGCGCTCCTCCCAGGGTGGCGTTACCAGGAACGGATACTTTGACCTCGACATAGGCGCCGCTGGCAAGAAGATCATCTGAGACCTGCCTGGTTGAATCGATGCGCACGGCTGCACCGATCATCGCCTTGTCGGAGAGAAAGTCCCAGGGGTTGATCTCAACTGCTCCGAGAACGGCCACAGAGAGAAGGAGAGCAAAAACAGCACACCTTTTCATGAACGCTCCTTTAGTTTAGGGTTCATTCATAAAGACGCAGAGGGATAGGCTAGGGTTTCATAAAATTCTCCCTTTTGCTTTCGGAGAAAGGATCGGGGTTAGAAAGTTAGGGGCACGGCATGCCGTGCCCCTACATCTTCTTACCGTTTTTTATATTGCGATCTTTTTGCGTTAGCAAAAAGGAGCACTTGATTCGGGGTATCTAAATACCGCGCTCCTTGCGCTTCTCTGAAAGATCGGCGATGTGCTTGCGTTCCTCGGCTGCAATCGCTTCGATAAGTGGGTGGTCTTGTTTATTCACGAACCGCATCATCTCGTGGTAGAAGAGAAGCGAATCCTTTTCCAGACCGATGGCAGCGTCGAAAGCCGTGGCTTCATCAGACGCTTCATGAGCAAGTCGCGCCCCCACGTTCTCGTCTGTAAAGACTTCTTTGGAGACCAGGGCCGCGAGGTAGTCGCGCGCCTCGTCCCAGTCGTAGGGAGCAACGTAGCCCTCTTTTGAGAGCCTGTCGCGCAGTTCCTTGAACCGCTCGAGATGGACGTCTTCCTGATCGGCCAGGTACTTGAAAAACGTCCTCATATCAGCATCGTTGGATCTTCTGGCAAGCTCGGAGTAGAACGCCTTGCCGTTGCGTTCTATCTGAACCGCCATCTCCCCTATCTCGTATCCTGAGAACTTGATGCCCACTTTAACCTCCTTTAATTTACTCGACTATTTCCTGCAAGTTTAGTCCCGTTTCGTAACATCCAACCGCAGTGTTACGGGTGTGTTACGGGCGTGTTACGGGTGTTACGGGTGTTACGGGTGTTGCGGGTGTTACGGGTGTTACGGGCCTTCTTTAGGCTCCATATCCTGGCCGCAGCAGACGAGCGTTCCGGCTCCCGCCTTGGTAACCTTCACCTCCTGTCCACAGATGTTGCAGACGTAGGTCTTTCCTTCTTCGGCCATTGGATCCTCCTTGTCCTTGATTCTAAGTTGCCTCGATTCTCATCTTGCCTATAACCCCGCCGGCAGGCGTAAGCTGGACGACTGTCCGGCGGAGGTCGTGTGCTCTCCTTCAATTTACTCTAAACAAAAACCGGCTCTTGTCAAGAGAGAATCTGCTGTGATCCGGCAAGCTTTTGGGAGCAAAGTACTTGACTACGCCCGTTTTTTGAATAGGATGCCACATGAGCGATGCGGCAAGCGGAACCGATCCAAACCCTCAAGCGGACAGGCAAAAAAGGGCTATCCCCGATCTCTTCCTGCTGCAGTATCTTCCAATCATTCCCCGCGGGGTAGCGCTTGACCTGGGTGCGGGCAACGGTCGCAACTCGATCTTCCTTGCCGAACACGGCTTCGAGGTGGATGCGTTTGACCGCAACGCCAACTCAGTAGCAGAACTTATGACCGCAGCCAGGGAGCGAAATCTGCCTGTCAGGGCGATAAGGAACGAAATCACAACACTGACTATTATGTCCAAACGCTACTCGCTCGCCGTAATCGCCTGGGTGTTGATGTTTTTAAGACGCGGCGAACGCGACGGAGTAGTCAAGATGGCCATTCGAGGGCTCCTTCCCGGCGGATTCATCTACCTCGGGGTGTTTTCTACACATGACCCTGGATACGCTCTGTGTAAAGAAAAGTTTGAGGAGATCGAGGAACGCACCTTCTTCGTGCCCAAACGCAAGATGACCATGCACTACTTCATCCCGGAGGAGGTCAAGGCGCTTCTGGGGGGCCTTGAGGAGATCGCTTTCAAAGAAGGCTACGAGATGGACATAGGCCACGGCGAGCCGCACCATCACGGCCGCATAGAGGTAATCGCCCGTTTGCCCAAAGAATAAAACCTTTGCGTCTTTCAAAATCCCTATACCTTGACTCCATCCGAATAAAATCTATAATTTAGAGTATGCCTGTAAGAGAGTTTCGATGCCGCGACTGCGGAGCAAGCTTTGAGTTTCTGATCCTCAAGAAATCGGACGAGGGCCAGGCAAGTTGTCCGAAGTGCAAGTCTCGCAATCTTAAGAGGTTATTGTCGGTATTCGGGATAGCAGGCGCGGTCGAGAAAACCCGGACTCCCTCCGGGGGAAGTGGGTGTTCTACCTGTTCATCAAGTAACTGCTCCACCTGCAGATAATGCTCCTTTTGCTCAAAGCGCAAAGGAAGCATTAAGTGTACTATGCAACCAACTGCGTCTCATGTTGGCCTTCGTCCCGAACGGCGGGACTGTCGTCTAGTTTAGGTTGTCTGATTATAGACAATTTCTGATAGGGCGTCAAGTACCCGATTCCTCC
>JAYELY010000161.1:0-3070 GCA_034717795.1 Caldifarciminota bacterium | reverse complement strand
CGGGTCCTTCTGGACCCGTTTTTTTACAACCCCAAGAGGGAGTTTACGTCTAATCCAAATAGAGGTCCTTTACAATGTCGCAATATCGCCTATTATTGTAGCAAAATCGAGGAGAGATGATGAAAAACCTGCCCAGGATTCTTTTTGCGATCCTTTTGGGATCGATCCCTCTTATGGGTATCGCAGATACCTACACCGACCTTGAGGAACGCGTGGTCGAGCACGAGCTTCGCAACGGAATGCGTTTTCTGATCCTTGAGCGGCACAACGTGCCTCTGGTGAGTATGGTGATCGTGGTTCGCGTCGGCTCCGCTAACGAGGAGAGGAACAAGACAGGTCTTGCCCATTTTATAGAACACCTGATGTTTAAAGGAACCCCCACTATCGGCACCGCCAACTACAAGAAGGAGAGCAAGGCCCTTCGCGAACTGGACGCAGCCTACGAGGCTTATCGTAAAGCAGAACAGGCAGGGGCTGATTCGGCTACCGTCGCTGGGCTCTACGAAAAGTTCAAGCAAAGGCAGGTAGAGGCCGCGTCCTACATCATCCAAGGTGAATGGGATGAGCTCTACAGTCGCCAGGGAGCTGTCGGTCTTAACGCATACACTTGTCATGACTACACTACTTTCAAAGTCACTCTACCACCCGATCGTTTCAAGCTGTGGTGCGCTGTGGAGTCCGACCGGCTGACCAATGCTGTCTTCCGCGAGTTCTATAAGGAACGCGACGTAGTCGTGGAAGAGCGCCGTTCGGGAGAAAACAATCCATCGGGTATCTTCTTCAGGGAGTTTTTTGACGTCTGTTACAGAACCCATCCTTACGGCAGGCCGGTTTATGGGTATCCAGGCGATGCAGAGGGTCTTTCCCGGCAAGACGCGCGGGGATTCTTTGAGACCTACTACGTTCCTCAGCACATGAGTGCGGCTATCGTTGGCGACGTAAACGCAGAGGAGATCATCCATTTGATAGACGCCTATTTCTCAAGGATTCCGGAAAAGCCTGAATCTCCTCCACTCATTGCCAGAGAACCTCAACAGCCGGGTATAAGACGCGTGGAGATGAAGATGAGAAACAAAGCCCAGTTCTTGATAGGATTCCACACCGTTCCCGTGAACCACGAGGACAGGCTGGCTCTTGAACTCTTAGACCAGGTGCTTATAGGCGGCGAGACCTCGCGTCTTTATAAGTCGTTGATCCAGGAGCGTAAGCTCGCTTCCAGCATTCGTTTCGGTCACAGCGCGGGGTTTTATGGAGGGGATTTTTTCCTCTTGGTGGATGCAACCGCCGGAGTAGCAGCGGCTGAACTGGAAGATGCAGTTCTGGAAGAGTTGGCTTCTCTTGCGGATAACCCAATTACTCAGGATGAACTCGATGCAGTCTGCGCCCGCTGGAGGGTTGGAACATACGAGGATGTCGTTGATAACGAGGGCATGGCCAATACCTTGGCGATACTGGACCAGAGCCCGGTTGGATGGCGCGAGGAGTTCCGGATGCTTGAGAAGGCAAGCCAGGTTACGCCCGAGCAGGTAATGGAGGCTGCAGAGCGTTATCTTGATCCTGATCGAAGAACGGTCGGACTCCTGGAGGTGGCTGATGAGTGAGCTAAGAATCAAAGCAATTATCGCAGTATTCCTTTTATTCTCGGTGTCGCTGGCCGGTATCAAGCTTGAGGACCCGCGTAAGATGGAGTTCCCTGCCAGGGTGGAGGTTACACCTCCCCAGGTCCAATGCTGCACCCTATCCAACGGGATCGGTGTGTTTATGCTCGAAGATCACGAGGTGCCGCTTTTGGATATAATTTTCTCCATCCGGGCTGGAGAGACCAGGGTCTTAGGAGACCAGGCCGGTCTTGCCGAGATACTTGCCGAGCCGGCAACCGACGGCGGCAGCATAAAAGTGCCTGCCGAGGTTTTTAAAGACAGCCTTTTGAGACTAGGAGCCTCATTCACTTATCCTGCGAATATCTCCGGACTGGCCAAGATTGATTTTACCTTGCATCTTCTTTCTGAACATGTAGAGGATCTCCTTCCTATGGTAGTAGACGTAATCCGTGAACCAGCGCTTCCAGACCATAAGCTTGAACTTATCAAGAATCAAAAAATCACCGCCTACCAGACACGCAACCAATCCCTGCTCACCGCGACCTCAAGGATAGGCAGCCATCTGCTGATCGGCAGAGAAAGTCCGACTGGCCGCGATATAACACCCGCGACGCTCGATCGCATAAACCGCAATGCCCTTGCAGAGTTTCATGAGTCCTGTTACCGGCCTTCTTTGACTACCATAGGCGTGGTGGGTGATTTCGACCCCGAGGCCATGATCAATCGGCTAGAGCGCTTCCTCGGCGACTGGCAGGAACCTCTTATCGAGCCTTGGGATGAGGCGCTCCGATTCGGTGAACCCGCTCCTCCTGGGGTCTACCTTGTTCCGTGGCCTGGTTCGGTGCAGAGCTGCATAGTGATTGGACATGACGGACTGGCGCGTAATGACCCTTGCTATCCTGAATCCCGCTTGTTCCAGGCAATCTACGGTACCAGTTGGTTTTCACGTTTATTTAAAGAGGTGCGCATGGAGCGTGGACTTGCCTATCTAATATTCGGCAATCTTAGTAGCTGTATCGAAGAGCCGGGGAGTTTTTATACCCTTTGTTTGACAAGACCTGACGCCACCCTTGAGGCCACACGGTTGATGCTTGAGATTATAGAGGCGTTGCGCACCGAAGGTGTCACCCAGGAGGAACTGGAACTTGCCAAATCGAGTTTCCTGAACTCTTTCCCCAAATATTACACCGATCCTGTGAAGGTGCTTCAAGAACGCATGGACTATGTGAAGCATGACTATCCCGTGGATTTCTGGGAGCAGTTACCCGAGCGGATTGAGCGCCTTACCCGCGAGGACGTTAACCGGTTTGCTCGAGAGTTCCTGAAACCTGATTCTCTTATCATCGTTGTAGGCGGCGACAGTACCGCGTTCGACGGCTCCCTATCCGAACTCGGCGAGGTGCAGATCATAGACCCCGAAGTTTATTGATGCACATCTAGAAATATTCCCTCACCTTTACCGCTCTTTT
>JAYELY010000160.1:0-3076 GCA_034717795.1 Caldifarciminota bacterium | reverse complement strand
CGATAAGCCCTACAGTCAGAAGATAGGAACCGGACTGCAGGCACTCCTCGGTTGAGCGCCCAACGTAGCGGGAAGGCTTCTTGGGCTTGATCTCGAACAGCCTGGAGGTAGAAGAAACGAGAAGATCCAGGCTGCTCTCCAGGCCGGGCGCAATGATACCGCCAAGATACTCCCCATTGCTCGTGACGAAATCTATGGTGGTCGCCGTACCGAAATCCACTATAGCCACGTCCTTGCCGTAATCGAAGTAGGCGCCAACCGCGTTGGCGATACGGTCGGCACCAAGGTTGGAGAGGTTGCGGTAGAGGATGGTTATGCCTGTATTGACATAGGGGGTAACGACCAGAGGCTCCCCCAGGTTGAACCGGCTGCGAAACATCTCGACGAACCGTCCGGTAAGTCCGGGCACCACCGAGCAGATCACCGCGTCCTTAGGCTCCTGGATCCCCAGGGTTTTGAACTCTATGAATATCTCATCCGGCGTGCGCTCGTGTCGGGTCCCGAGACGAGCAATGGAAAGAATCTCGCCCCTCTCGGCGGTGGCTACCTTGGTGAACGAGTTGCCTACGTCAACCAGGATTATCATGTCGCCTCAAGAAGGTGCTGGGCAGGAACGGTGAAGAGCTCGCCCTCAGCGCTCTGAACCAGCGCCTCGCCTGATGGCCCGAGGTCAACAAGATGGCCTTCACATATCCGATTAGCGCGTAAAACCTTGACCGGCTGGTCGGCCTCCAGGAGAACCCGGCGAAGCGCGGGTTGAAAGAATCGAAATCCATGCTCGGCAAGCCCGTCCATCGCCTTAAGCATACCGGAAACTATGGAGATAAGCAAGACCTCAATATCGAACTCATGGCCTGCGAGCATACGCAGCGAGACCGCGGAGGAGGACAGGTCGCCTTCAAAACTCAGCTGGTTCACGTTCAATCCCACGCCTATACCCAGTCGATCACCCCACCCTTCAACCAGAACCCCGGCAAGCTTTTTTCCCTCCACATAGAGATCGTTCGGCCACCTCATCTCGAGAGACAACACCTTTGAGCAGAGCTCTTTCCATAAAGCGTATGCGGATACAAGAGGCACCGCCCAGTCCTCCTTCGGTCTCTGGACTACCAGGGTAAAGTAGCCCCCGCCCCTGTCCGATCGCCAGCGCCTTCCCAATCTGCCCTTGCCTGCGCTCTGCTCTAAAGCACAAACGAGATAAGGCGGCGACGCTTGGGATGCACGAGCCGCGTCCTGGGTCGAGGTGACCTCCTTACGGAACTCCACATGGGCAATGCCCAGGGCCTTGCTAATCCTTGCTGCGTCCATGATCATCGAAAAAGGCCAAAGGCATACATATGGAGACGTAGGTGTGGTTGTGCGGATACTCGAACGTTCCTCTGGGGAAGTTGTCCATCTCGATCCCTTCCTTTATTGTAAACATAAAACCGGACCGGAACCGCATCTCAAGATTCAAAAGCAGCCTGGACTGGGTGAGGCTGCCGGCGTAAGGCTCGGCGATGAGCGTGTGGTCGTTGTAGAGACCTCGCCAGGCCCGCTGATACCCGGCCTCGAAAACGACAAAAGTCCATGGATTCCAGCTCATCAGTGCCGTAAGGATGTGGTAGTCGCGGCGGTAGGATACCGAATCCATATCACGGTTCATCCTCCATATCTGATGGGCGCATGAAAGCTCAAGCCGCTCGGTAGGGGAGAATGATACGAAGGGCTTTATCCAACGATCTCTTACCGTATCGGCGGTCACAACGTTTTGAACATGCCAGCGGGTCTGGGTGCGGTCGAGATGCCAGGCAAACCGCGTGCCTATCCACAGGTCCTTGACCGGCTGAAACTCCACACGTCCCCATGCGGAGCTCTGATCCCGATCGCGTTCCCACTCGTATAAGGCGCTGTCAGGCCAGCAAAGCTTCTGTTGAGAACGGGTGCCCAGCTCGGCATGAAGCCGTACACGCATCCAGTCAAGCTCGCCTCTCGCGTCAACCTCGAACCTGTAAGGGATCTGCATGAAGGAGTCGTTCTTAGGGCCGGCAGGGGTGTACATAAGACTTACGTTGTGATCGAAACCTTGAGCTATCGCGTAAACGGCAAGCCAGTCGGTAGTCTCCCTGCGCCATGCAAGACCTATACCCGCCTCGTCCTCCTTCTTGAAATACGAAGGAACCGCCACCAGGTGCAGATAGAGATCGCGCGCTACACGCATCGCAGGCTCAAACCGGTGCCGGGTTATGGAAGTCTCGTAGTCACGAAGCATGAAAAAACTATAACGCAAACTGAAAGGACCAAGCAAGGGCAGTTCTGTCTTTGCCTCATAGATCTGGTACCAATGCCTCATGTCATGACATCCCTGGGAGGTACGGAAGGCTGAGGGTGAGGTCTCGTATGCCTGCTCCCAGTATCGCGAGAACGCCGCTATGTCCATGTCCATCCCGTAGTAGGTGGATTCGTCCTCGGGCTGGACGAACGCCAGAATCACAAGCAGGATAACGCTCATAAGGGGACTTTAGCCGCCGGGATTAAAATGTCAAGTCCAGTGAACCGACCGTCCATCCCAGTCCGGCATATCCATCTTACTGGAAGGCGATCTGCTGTCTTGACCGCGAAAGAGGGTTTATCGTCGGGTCGTCTGAGAGTTCTTCAGAGGCTATGGTTTGGTTTGCCCTGTCGTCGAGCATGCAATTTGATAGGGGGGATTGCAAACACTATGCACTTTGCATTTTGACTTTTGCTCCGCAGGGCGACGCTTGCGGAGCAATACCCCCTTGGGGGTACGGATTATTCGACCTTTACTATTTTTACTATCGTGCGCTCGCGGTTGAAGAACCCGGAGGGGAAACCACAGATTACACCGATTGCACCGATTTAAGTCTCAGTTCTGCGTAATCTGCGGATTATTCGACCTTAACGATTTTTACTGTCGTGCACTCCCCGTTGAAGCAGTCGGAGGGGAAACCACAGATTGCACCGATTAACACAGATTAAGACCGACGTGAACCGGCCTTTTCTTTTCTCCCTCACCTCTAACTCCTCTCCCGGAGGGAGAGGAAAACTATTCTCCCCCCTCTCCCCTCGGGAGAGG
>JAYELY010000159.1:0-3080 GCA_034717795.1 Caldifarciminota bacterium | reverse complement strand
ATCTTTAACAAAAGGAACGCCTCCTGGGGTCCGTCTATAAGGCTTTCGAAATTGGCGTGCCCCTTGACTATGACTATGTCCGCTTCCTGCATCAGCTTACGAACCTCTGGATCGAGCGTCTGCCAGTTTATGCCCAGGTCGTTTGAGCCGGTGCTTGCGACACTCGCCGGAGCAAAACCCAGATCGATCATCTCCTTAACGGTTACGTCGTTCAGGATAGGTGACGACTTGGCCACGAAGATCGTCTGCGGTACGCCAAGGACTTCTGCACAGAGACCGTCAAGCAGCACCTCGCCCGCGTTGTCCACCACGTAGATCAAGGTCTGGGCTTCCTCCACCCGCTTCAGGAGTTCAGGGCTGTCGTCGCGTTCAAATGCGGCGGTTTCCAGAAACTCTTTTATCTCCCCTGTATCAATATGCTCTCTTGCGCCCAGATCGATGATGTTGCCCAGAGATGCTGCGAGCAACGCCGTTTTCTTGGGGTCCGCCGATCGTTCCACCATCCTTTTTACAAAGGGCAGGATTTCGGCCACTTCCCGGTTGTGCCTGGCCTTTTCCTCCTTGTAAGGGTCGGCTCCCCCCTGATAAAGCATCTTTAGAAGCTCGGTGGAGTAGATGTTTGGCGGCAGGCTGAGTGGGATATTAGGTATCTCCTGCCTTGCCTTGGAGATCAGTCTGTCAAACTCATCGGCGGGTAGATGAAGAGCTTTTGCGCTGCGCTCAAGTTGGCGCACTAAACACGGGATGCAGCGGGGATCGGACTTCATGTCTTTAAGGGTTTGCGCTCCGCCGCCGGGAAGAGCACGTTGTTTAGAATCAACCTGTAGCCCGGCGAGTTGCGGTAAAGCTCAAGATCGGTCGGCGGATCACCTATCCGGTGCGCATAATCCTCTGGGTCGTGCCCGCCGAGGAAGGTAAACGTTCCCTCGCCCCGGTTGCCGTGGATGTACTTTACCTCTTCGGTGCCCTTCACCTCGCCCAGGACAAGCACGTCCCGCTTGAGGAACTTCCGGTTGAAGCCTGTGTTCTGGCCCAAAAACTCCTTGCAAAGTGCGGTGTGGTCTTGCACAAGCATGCAAGGAACCGGATCGAACCTGGCCGAGAAGTCAAACAGCGCGAAAACCGCATCGGGGCCCCGTGCCACCGAACCCTCGCTTACGTCGATATCTGAGTGCTCGTACCGGTAGGGGTCCATTACCAGAGTAAAGTTCTCAAACGCAAAGGTCTGGGAGTAGTCGAGCTTTTCCTGACAATCCTTGTCCATCGGGGTGCCGTCGAAGATCTGATGCACGATGTCTGTCGCTTCAGCGGCCAGGGCGATGTCATAGGTGTCGGTTGCCGAGCACATCGCGAACAGGAACCCTCCTTCGAGAACGTAGCGCTTGATAACCTTTGCCACCGCCAGCTTCAGTTTGGGAACCCCATCAAACCCCAGCTTCTTTGCGGTCTGCTCGTTCAGCCTCACCTGCTCCTTGTACCAGTCGGCGTTGTGGTAGTTATAGTAGAACTTCCCGTACTGACCGGTGAAGTCCTCGTGATGCAGGTGCACCCAGTCGTAATCGGCAAGCTTGCCTGCCAGCACCTGGGGATCCCAGATCACATCGTATGGGATCTCCGCGTACTCCAAAGCCAGCCTGACCGCGTCGTCCCAGGGATCGGCGGTCGGGGGCGCGTAAACCGCAACCTTAGGTGCCTTCTCCAGCAGGACCGCGTTCATGTTGCTTTCCTCGATTGTAGCCCGGATCGCAGCCTCCGCGCCGATGTCTATCTCCACGACCCTGACCCCTGCAAGTAGACACTCCTTCTCGCTCCACTTCGAGCTCTCCACAAGGAACGAACCGCCTCTGTAGTTCAAAAGCCACTCGACCTTCTCGCCGCGTTCGAGAGCATGGTAGGCTATACCGTAGGCCTTGAGGTGGTTGGTCTGGGATAAATCCATAGGAATCAAGAGCTTGCCTGAGATCGCCAGCATCAAAAGTAGATTCATGGTATTATCCTTGTTCCGGTTTCTCCTACTATCCCTCTGATCAGGTTGGGGGGATCGGTTATCAACACCTTACTGCCGCCCGCCTGGAGGAAGCCTATCGCGGCCTCGATCTTGGGTCCCATGCTGCCCTGCGGGAATTGGCCTGCTGCAAAAAGCCTCTTTGCTTCACCAACGCTCAGGCGATCGAGCGGGCGCTGGGTCGGTTTGCCGAAGTCGGCGCAGACGTGCTCCACCGGGGCAATAATCGCCAGAAGCTCCGCCTCAAGACCGGTTGCAAGAAGCGAGGAGGCATAATCCTTGTCAATCACCGCGGCTATACCCTTGAGCTTTTTTCCTTCCTTAACTACCGGTATCCCGCCGCCGCCCACGGTAACCACCGACACGCCTTGCTCCATGAGTCTTTTAATGACAGGTAGCTCCACAATCTCAAGCGGATTTGGCGAGGCAATCACCCTGCGCCAGCCCCGGCCTCGATCCTCCTTCATCCGCCAGCCCAGGCGGATGGAAAGCTCGTTGGCCTCCTCGATTTTATATGCAGGACCAACGAACTTGGTCGGGGCGCGGAACGCGGGATCGGCTCTATCCACCACAACCTGCGTCACCACCGCGGCTATCTCGTTTTTAGTGTCGCTGGCTGCAAGGGCGTTGCGCACCGCCTGGACGATGAGGTATCCCAAAGAGCCCTGGGTCGAGGCGTTGGCCGCGTCAAGCGGCATCTCGGGGATATCGCGCTGCTGCTCGTGCGCCATGTGAGAGATCAGTAAGAGATCGCCCACCTGCGGGCCGTTGCCGTGGGTTACGGCCACGCGCCAGCCCTGGGCCATGAGCTGCGCGATCTGGCGGGCGGTGGCCTCCACCACCTCGCGCTGAGCCTCAAAGGACGCGAACTTTACGTTCTTTGCCTTAAGCGCGTTTCCGCCCAGCGCTATCACCGCACTTCGTTCCACACTGAATTGTATTGATTAGGGTGTACTATGCAACCAACTGCGTCTCATGTTGGCCTTCGTCCCGAACGGCGGGACTGTCGTCTAGTTTAGGTTGTCTGATTATAGACAATTTCTGATAGGGCGTCAAGTACCCGATTCCTCCGTGA
>JAYELY010000158.1:0-3089 GCA_034717795.1 Caldifarciminota bacterium | reverse complement strand
GGATAGATGTTGTTTTAACATTGAATCGGTTAGTGATTGAGATTATCTCACGGGCAAGTAGCTCGGCTGACTGTTCGTCAGTCATGAACGCGCCCGAGCCTACCTTTACGTCCAGGACCAGTCCTTCCGCACCCTCGGCTATCTTCTTTGCCGATATGGACGCGGCTATAAGCGGGATCGAGGACACCGTAGCCGTCACGTCTCTCAAGGCATATATCCTTCCGTCCGCCGGGCACAAATCCGCGCTCTGCCCCATCATCGCCACCCCGATCTTGGAAAGATAGCGCTTGAACTCATCCACGCTCAAGTCCGTGCAGAATCCAGGTATCGAGGCCAGCTTGTCCAGCGTACCGCCTGTGTGGCCCAGGCCTCGGCCCGAAACCATAGGCACTACCACCCCGCATGATGCGACTAAAGGGGCAAGCACCAGCGAGACCTTGTCGCCAACCCCGCCGGTGGAGTGCTTGTCAACCTTGAAACCTGAAATCGAACTGAGATCGAACCGCTCGCCCGATTCTGCGAGCGCCTCGGTGTAGGCGAAGAGTTCGGCATCCGATAATCCGTTAAACGAAACCGCCATAAGCCACGCGGACATCTGGTAGTCGGCTACCGATCCGTCGAGATACCCTCGAACGAACTCCTTTATATCCTTTGGATCGTTTACCCCTCCCTCTTTCTTGCGGCTGATGAACTCGCAGGCAGAGATGGACATGGGTAAGGATAATCGACTGGTAGATAGAGTCAAGTTTTTGAGTGGCAAGGGGATTAAGCTCCTTGTCTTTTTTCTAGTAGATCACCTCGATGGGTTCGGGTTCGAGCTTGACGTTCAGCTCGAATATCGAGTCGCGCCCCTTTGCTTTGAAGTTCACCTTGATCCACTCAAAGTCCTCGGCGGCAAAGTAGATGAAGTGGGAGCGCGCCGAGACGTTCTGCAACAAATAGCAGCCCGCGCTGTCGGTGGTGACTATCTGTTTATTCGGGTGTATGCCGTCAAGCGGTTCAATATCGGGCGTTGCAAGGGAGTCTATTCCGAGCGTGTCAATGGTCGGATCGTAAACCCACGCTCCGACGATGGGCCGGCCGGTTTCACTGTGGGTTAGCGCCCCAGTAACCGTAACCCTGCGTCCGCACCCTGCCAGCACGCTTGCAAGAACTATAAGAATCGGCAGCAGTTTTCTCACTTCACCCTAAAGATAACGTTTTATCGGCGTATGTCAAGGGGTGGGTGTTACGGGTGTTACGGGTGTTATATCCTTAGATGTTCTGGAGCGTAAGCTCCGAATAATAATGAGAATGCCCCGAAGGGGTACGGGGTGTTACGGGGTGGGTGTTACGGGTGTTACGGGGAACTCGCGGAACCCTATGGTTTTTGCGACCCTGTCTGCAACATCGGGCCGATCGGTGATGACGCCGTCAACGTCCATTTCAAGCAAACGTTTAATGGCTTCCGCATCGTTGACGGTCCAGACGTGCACCTGGACACCTTTACGGTGGCAGCGCTTAACGAAGCCAGGCGTAACCACGTGTATTGAGCCTGAGTATTCGGGCACCTGTACCGCGTCCATCGTGGTCTTTGTCAGAAATCCAAGCCCCATCTTTCCCCAGAGAACGAACCTGCGGACCTCGTCCGGTGTGGCGGCGGTGGCTACAGATGGATCAAATTCCCTGAAGCATTCCAAAACCTCGGCATATTCCGAGACCACAACCACCTGATTCTGCATCCTTTTTTCGCGGATGATCCCTACAAGGCGGGCCGCCGCGTATGCAAGTGAGTCCTTGATCTCTACGTTGAAGTTGTCATCCGGGAAAGAGTCGAAGACCTGGCCGATGGTCGGTATCCGAACCCCTTTCCCGCGCCAGGGGTAGGTTTTGCCCGAATCCGGGGTGAACCAGAACCCTGCATCCAGGGAGCGGATCTGGGTATATGTCATCTCTCTAACCAGACCCGTGCCGTTGGTTGTGCGGTCAATCTCCTCGTCGTGGATCACCACCAGGCTGTCGTCAGAGGTAAGGCGCACGTCGAGTTCCCAGACGTCGGGCCGGTAGCGAATCCTCGACTCGGCCCATCCCTCAATGGTGTTCTCGGGCACAACAAGCGCTCCTGCGCGGTGAGCAAGTATCAATGGCGGTTCTGTCCGATCAAGGTATGCGAAGGCCGTGACCGCGCTTAGGGCGAGAGCCACGAGGACCCTTGCCCGGAGGCCTGGTTTCAAAATCTTCTCCTTGTGAATGGGTTTGCCTGATGCGTTGATCGGAGACAGGCAGGATGAATCAGTCTTTTTCATCGGGCAGAGCGGCTTCATGAGTTTTCTCTGCCAGGGCGTGGGCGAGTTGATCGAGGGAGTCCATGAAGATGGCAAGATTTCGAGGCGGTATGGTTTCCATTATTCGTCGCCATTCCTTACGCTGCATGTTGAGCATCCTCTGGACGGTTCTGCGTCCTTTCGGGGTCAAGGTCACGAATACAACTCGTCGATCATCGTCGGAGCGCATACGTTCAATGAACCTTGAACGTACCATGCGATCGACAAGCCCGGTGACGTTGGCCTTGGAGACACCCAGGGTCAACGCCAGTTCATTCATCCGCAGAGCCTCCTTTTCAAGAAGCGTCTGCAGGATAAGGTACTGGGAGAACGAAAGTTCGCTGCCGAAAGGCCCGGCCGAGCCTACGAGCTGCAACCCTCGCACAAGGATAGCCCCTAATTCTTCCAGACGTTTGATCTGTTCGTCAATCGTGCGCGCCATCACCTTATACTATCTCTATTATAGGATTTGTCAAGGGGGTTAACTACTTGTGATGCTACACCCACATGGTGGTACGGTTGAGTTGTTAGGATTAAGCATATTGAGGATTTCCGAACTCGGTTCTCGATTGCTTATTTACGTTTTTTCAAAACTGGCCGACCTGAATGTCGGCCCCTACTCTTCTTTCTGCCGTAGGCTACGGTCTCGGCGTCGGTTGGCTCCCTACTCAAGTTTGGACAGCTCAACAGTCCGGCCCGCGCCAATCTGGATAAAGTGCTCACCGTATTCTTGTGCAAAAAGCTCAATTGCCCGATCACCTGTACAGTGGCAGGGTCCGGCGTATC
>JAYELY010000157.1:0-3094 GCA_034717795.1 Caldifarciminota bacterium | reverse complement strand
AGACACGGCAAGGATGGCTTCTACCCTTGATGCGCAGATCGTGATAGTGGGTATGCGCCCGGCAGTTGCAATAACATTGGTTGAGCTTGGACTCTCCCTTGGCGGGGTAAGAACCGCGATAAACCTTGATGAAGGCTACGAACTACTGCAGGAACTGCTTAGCGAACACGAATCCCGAACCAACGCACTTGAGGAGGAAACAGAACAAGGGGCAGCAGATGACAGTAATTCCGATTAAGGAAGAGCAAGACATCGTCCGCGCCCGCCACGCAGCAAAGGAACAGGCAAGCAAGTTAGGCTTCGGGCTTGTGGATCAAACCCGGATCAGCACCGCTTGCTCGGAACTTGCACGAAACGTCTTCCTCTACGCAGGCGAAGGAGATGCACGCATAGAGGAGCTTGAGAATCCGCACTCCGGTCTTCGAATAACCTTCACAGATAAGGGACCGGGGATCGAGGATGTCGAGCTGGCAATGAAGGACGGTTGGTCGTCCTCGAACAGCATGGGCAAAGGCCTGCCCGGCGCGAAACGGCTCTGTGACCGCATGGAGATTCACAGCAAACCCGCTCAAGGAACTACCGTGATTATAGAGAAGTGGCTGCTTCAGTAAAGGATGCGGACGAGCTGCGCATAGAGGTTGAAGCGCACATCCCTTGGGTGCGGGGGATCGTTCGGCGCTTCGCGGAAAGCCTTGGTTTTAGCGAGAAACCCCTGACTGAGATAGAGCTATGCGTTACGGAACTGGCAACCAACCTGGTGGTTCACGGGGCCAAAAACGGCAGGATTAGTTTTTGTGAGGTCAAAGAGAACGATCTGCATGGAATCGAGATCCTGGCCCAAGACGAAGGACCAGGTATCAGAGATCTCTCAAAAGCACTTCAAGGAGGAACAAGTACCGCAGGATCGTTGGGGCAAGGCCTTCCCTCGCTTCAGCGCACCGCAGACGAGTTCGAGATCCACTCAAACTCTCAGGGTACCCGGGTGCGCATGCGTAAGTATCTGCCGCGAGCAGAGACCAAAGACGAACTCGCCCGTAAAGATCTTATCGTGAGTGTAGCGGTACGCACCCACCCGGAATCAACGATCTGCGGCGACGGCCACGTGATCCGTCACGACGGTCCGAGAACGCTCCTTGCGGTCATAGACGGCCTGGGACACGGAACCCAGGCAAGAAAGGCGGCTGCTGTTGCCGAAGCCTACCTCGTTGCGAACCACCGCAAACCCCTCCAGCAGATGCCTGCTGAGCTTCACGCCAACCTGCGCCACACCCGCGGTGCAGTCGCGGGGATAGCGCGCATTGACGAAGCTGCAAAGAAACTCTCCTTTATAGGTGTCGGCAATATAAGCGCCAGGCTGTGGCTGCCTGAGGAAGAATCCTGGGTGCGCTTGATCTCAATGAGCGGCACCCTGGGGGTAAGCTTACGCACCCCGCGTTTGTTCTCTTATCCATGCAACAAAGGAAGTATCTTTATAATACACTCAGATGGCCTTAAGGAACGCTGGGAGCTCTCCACCGATGAGCTTATCCGATCACCAACTGAGATCGCACGCAACCTCATGCGTGATAATTGGCGTAGAACCGACGACGCAACTGTGATGGTAGCCAAATGAAAAATCTCTCCTTCTCCGAAGACGGCGTATGCACCATGCATCTTGAGGGAGTTACGCAGCCACGCGAGATCGAGGATCTGATCGAAGAGTACGTGACAGGCGTCGAGCTTCTCCCCCATCACCTTCGGGTAATACTCATAGACATATCCGAGCTTGTCCACATGGGTGTACGCTCAAGGCAGGTGTTCTCAGAACTTCTAATACAGGCATCAAAACACTACGGTGGCCGGGTAGAGCTGGTTATAGCTGGGGGATCGCTGAACCTGCGCCGGTTCATTCAGCTTTTTTGCAAGGGGATCGGGTTTCAGGAGCGAAGCCGCTTCTTCGAGCACCTCAAGGAAGCCCAGGCCTGGATAGCTAAACGGTCTGCGGAAGGTCCCTCCTGAGATATCGGACTTGACAACTCAAGAGATTTTACCATAATATAAATATAGAGGAGTTCCCGCCAAATCGAAGGGATGGACCTCAAGGAAGTAAAAACTAAACCCAGGAGGGAAGAATGAAAAAGTGGGTTTTAGTATCCCTTGTATTGATCGTTACGAGCACCGCATACGCCCAGTTCGACTCGCTCAATATGCGGTTCGTTGGCAACTGGCCGTTCGGCCCGTCCTACGCGGTGGCGCATGATTCGGCAAGAAACCTTGTATTCCTGGGCTCAGGCGGCGGGGTTTATATCCTTGATGCATCAAACTCCGAAGAGCCGGTAAAGATATCTGATGAAATCAGGACGAGAGATGTTGTAAATGGTCTGTTTTACGATACGACCTCACAAGCTCTCTACATCGCGGCTGGCGAAGCCGGACTTGAGATATGGAACGTATCTGACCCTTTCTTGCCGGTTAAACGTGGGTGGCGTGATACACCAGGTTATGCCAACAATGTTTTCGTCTCAGGCTCTTACGCCTACGTCGCCGATGGGCCTGCCGGACTTCGGGTGATAAGGATCTATCAAACTTCACCTCCACGAGAAATAGGCTACTATGATACGCCTGGTTATGCCAAGGATGTTTACGTCTCGGACTCCTGCGCGTATGTTGCCGATGTTGATTCCGGGCTTCGGGTAATAGACGTTTCTAAGCCCTGGATACCAAAAGAGATCGGTCATTGGGTTACACAAGAGAATGCTAATGGTGTTTCTGTATCAGGTTCCTACGCCTACGTTGGCTGTGGTGAGCGTTGGGCGGACATAGGCTATCTTCGGGTGATAGACATATCCATCCCATCTGATCCGGAAGAGGTAAGCCATTGTTGTTTCCGTGACCCACGTGGGACCCGTGCTGAGAGGGTCTACGTCTCAGGTTCCTATGCCTATGTTATCTGTGGTCGAGGCTCGCCGACCTTTGGTTGTGGACTCTACGTGGTAGATATATCTGTTCCTTCAAGCCCACGAAGAGTCGGCTCCTATGCTCCATATTTAGTGGAAGATGTGTGTGTCTCAGGTCACTATGCCTATGTTGCTCGTCTTGCGGGGGGTACTCCTAG
>JAYELY010000156.1:0-3103 GCA_034717795.1 Caldifarciminota bacterium | reverse complement strand
GGCTCCATCACGAGCGAACGCAGCGCAGGTCTGACCGGCGCCTCGTGGGTATCCTCTGCAAGAACCGGCCTGCGCATCCCGCTGCCGGTGGATTTTTTCTTATCCAGGACCGCGGTTTCGGCGTCGTAAAGGAAGGTTTTGAACACCCCTTTGTCGAACAAAACGTTGCGCCGGGAGGGAACGCCTTCGTTGTCGGTGGGCGCGGATGACAAGAGGTCGGGGTGGGTGGCGTCGTCATAGACGGTTACTTTGGTAGAGGCGAGCTTCTCGCCTACCTTGTAGCCAGAAAGCCCGGCCAGCTTGTTGGATGCGTATATCTGTTCGGCCACCAGGGTCGAGAATATCCCCTGAAGGCACATGGGATGGATGATAACGTCTATCAGGCCGCCCTTGGCCCCGACATCAGCCGGTTTCAGTGATTTTTTTGGCAGCCGCTTCGCCACCTCGACACCCAGATTTTCTATCTTTTGAATCCTGGGCAGCTTGCGCCCGACGATGAACTCAAAGTCCCGGCTGTCCAGGTCTATGTAAGCGGAGAACGCGGTCAAGCGTTGATATGCGGGCTGGCTGCTGCGGGCGGTATAGACCCAGCTTTCGCCGTGGAAGACGCTGCCGTTTCCGTTGAGCCGCTCAAAGCTGCCCTTGCCTTTCTCCCACGTGTTCCTGACCGTGCGAGACAGCAGATCGCGCAAAGCCTTGGGCCTGGCCACCAGGTTGACTATCTCGGCGTCGGCTCTGTCGGATGAGAGTCCTTCGGGTATGAGAGCGAACCCCTTAAGCGCGGTTGGCTCGAGGTTGGTAAGGGCGGCTGAGATTACGTGTTCAAGCGAGGAGGAGTCAAACACGGTGGTTGAGGCGTAGGTCAGCTTGCCCTGCTTCATCAGCCGCAGGCCCATGCTTGCGATGCCAACCTCGGAGGAGATGGTCAGATCGCGCTGCTCGATGTTGAACGAGGTGTTATCCCCGCGGGAGAGAACGATCTCAAAGTCGTCTATCTTGTGTTTTGCGGAGAGCTTTTCCAGGGTCTTGCGGATTTCCGAAAACATCATGAACCTCCTTGCACCGCTAACTGCACGTAGGGGTTGGTCTTGATGCGCGTCCAGCCCGGGCCGCCGTCGCCTACAGGACGGTGCTGACCGTCCTTGCCGCAGAAGCCTATGTCGTCGGTTCTGAGTTCGCCTGCGCAGCCGTCAACGTACCGAAGGGCGTACATGCTCTTGCCGGAGAAGTTGGAAGGGTTGACCGTTTTGGTTACCTTGCCGTTCTGGATAAGGTATCCGATCTGGATGGATGATGACATCCCGTCCTTTGATACCGCCCCGCCCAGGGTTCCCTGAAGTATCACTCCATAGGAGACGTCGCGGATAAGGTCCTTGAGGTCTTTGCGGACGATTTTAGGATCGGCTGGAACGAGATAGGTATTGGACATGCGGCATATCTGTTGATCGCCGAGCTGGGAATAAGCGCCGCCGTTTGGCCGCTTGCCGAAGTAGGCCGCGGTCTCCCGGTTGTAGATGAATCCCTTGACCTTGCCGTTTTTGGCCAGTACCTTAACCTTGACCTCTACCCCTTCATCGTCTATAAGCTCGGTTCCAAAACCGGTTCTGTAGTCTGGCTTGCGTGTTTTGATGTCAACCGGCGGGCCGTCCAGTATGTCAACGGCCTTTGCCGCCACCGTACCCAGGGGCTTGCCCTTTGCATCGGCCACCCCGGAGGAACCTGACTTGACACCATCGGCCTCAAAGTTGTGACCCAGCGCCTCGTGAACGAATACGCCGAGGGTGTTGAAGTCCAGAACAAAGTGATCCATCCGGGCGATCTCCTCGGCGGAAAGCGAGACGCCGTCCAGGAGGTCAACCGCCTTCTCGATCCAGTCCTTGATTTGGGCCTTGGTGTGTGGGTTGAGCCTGTAGCCTTGCTTGGCTGGTTCGAGCAGGGCCTCAAGACCCTTGATGTCTCCGATACGGACGCGCGTCTGGGTGGTTTTGCCTTTCTTATCTTTGATTTTGGTGTGTACCTGAAGGAAACTGCGTGGCACGGTCTGGCGCTTGTAGATGCCGGCGGAGTCGGCGATGATCTTTTCCTCGTTCTGGGCGTAGAACCAGACCTCTGGGTTTATCTTGACGCCGCGGGCTGCGTACTTCTTCTCAAAGGCGTCGGCGATCTGACGTACACCCTTCAAAACTGCGTCTATCACCTTCTTTGGATCGGCCTTGGCCAGATCGTAGCCGGGTTTGATTCTGTATTCCTTGCGCTTTGGGTTGGGTATCGGCGCGAGCTTGACCCCAACCTTGGGCTTTTTGGCTGTGCGCCACAGCCCTTTGGCACGCTCGACCGCCTCGCAGAGAACCTTCTCATTCAGATCGCCGACCTTCAGGGAAACCTTTTTGCCGCCCCGCAAGAACCGCATCTGCACCCTGGCCTTTACCGAAAGAGGGGTAATGAAGGTCTGGGAGCCTATGGTCTTGGCTTCGGTTTTCTCAACTCGCTCGTAAAGGATGTCGGCGTAGTCAAAGAATTCTTTAGCGAAGCCGAACGCCTTCTTTATTGCTTTGTTGAATCGCTGATTATTCATGCAGGGATGATAGGCCTGTAGTTGGAGATGTCAAGGATTTGAGTAGAAAACCGTCTTATCAATCTTGCGATAGAGATAGCTAATTAAACTGAGAATATCTAACGCATCCTCTCTTGTTATAGGCCAATCAAGTTCCGGTTCATGTCCTTCGGGGTTACGAATTGCCCGCATGAGCCCTATACAAAGATGCATCAGCCCTTCCTGTTCATTCTTTTCAGTTTCAGTTCGCTGAGGATTCAGCTTTAATGGACCCTTAAGCGATAAGGCTGAACTCATCAGTGAGAGACCATGTTTGTCTAGTTTGGATTTTTCTCGAACGTATTTATCGAACGCCTTGCAGCACTCAAAAACAGCATGGAAATAACGCTTCTCTAGAAACAACTCTTTAGCGTGTTCTCTTACTTTTGGATGGAACTCTCTGGAGTCGAATAACTTAGCTTCTTCCGACTCACGTGAATGTAGATACGCATCGGTCTGACCAGTTACGACGATTTTTCCAGTTTCAGTTTTTACGACGAGACCATAAAA
>JAYELY010000155.1:0-3109 GCA_034717795.1 Caldifarciminota bacterium | reverse complement strand
GCCACGGGTGAAGTTTCCTATCCGGATATGCCGAACGCAGGGCACTTTGATATCGAGGAGGCTCGAACTTATGCCGAGAATATCGGATCTCATTGGGGCCTGATGAATATTTGGTCGCTGTCAGCGGTGCAACTGCTTTTTATGGTTGAATACGGTAGCATGCATTCACAAACTCTTTTGGGTAGAGGGATAGTCGATAAGGCTTCCGGTTCGGACTTTGCCGGTGAGAATACAGGGGCATTCAACATCGATGATCATCTAGGGCATAATGGAACCGGGAGAGGGTACGGAGCGGACGATGGCCTGGTTCCAATCTGCTATCGATGGATTGAGAACCTCTGGGGAAATACGTGGAGTTTTATTGATGGCTATGCTGCTGTTGATGCTGCATATAGGATTTTAAAGGCAGATGGAAGTGCAACGAATTTTGGTGAGAGTGGCTGGGGGGTGAACGATTATGACACATCGACTGCGACTCCGATTACAAGTGATGGGTACATAAGCAACATTGAGCATGAGGCGCTGCTCAAGTATATGTTGATTCCGGCAGCAGTGGCTGGGTCAACCAGTACATATATCCCGGATTATTTCTGGGCACACGATGCTGGCGAAACAAATATTCTGCTGGCGGGCGGCTATTGGGGCATTGGCTCGAAAGCGGGGCTGGGCTGCTTGAATTCGCGCCATGATGTCGCGTATTCGTATCGCCTTATTGCGGCCCGGCTGGAGTTTATGGGCTGACGAATGCAGGAGCGAATTTGGCAGACGATAAAGTTTTCTTTGGAGCAGGGGTGAAGATGCAAATGCTGGCAAGCAGCAATTGGAACAATGGCTCGAAAGGGTGATTTCATGACACGATCTGGAATACAACCGAAGACTGTAAAGCTCTGGCGGATAAAAGACGGACAGCTTGACGTAACGGTAGCTTGGGATATCCATCAGGTTACGGTAGAAGATGATCAAGGCAGCCACAAAGAGTGGGAATATAAAGATCTACGCTTTGAGATTCCTTATACAGGAAATCGCCCTGAGGCATATCTCGCCAAGCACAAACGGGAAATCTTGCTCAAGGCAAAGACACGATTAGGCGATGTGACCACAGAAGAGGCTATCCAATTAGACGATCTAAGAGATTCAGTTATCTACGCCAGGATTAAGAATATTGACAGTGGTCGCACTGACAAGAAATACGTTCAAGTGACAAGGACGATCGAGGGGCAGGAGTTGACTACACAGTGTTTTGTCACATACTCAATGCTACAAGCGTACAAGGCGGGGGATCTGGCGCAAGGCGATTACGTTATCATTGAGTTTGCCGATGGGGACCTGAATAAACCGATTGTGATGGATAAAGTGATCGGATTCTAGGCAACTCCACATGGGTGGAGTTGCCACTATACCAGCTTTTGATGATAAGGTAGCGTTTTCTCCTCGAAAAGCTTCTCGAGCAGTTCCTATTTTCCCGAATTTGGGCCCTTCGACTTGACAAACACAATTTTATCGGTATAATGATAGTATCTAACTATGGAGGCGGGATAGTGTGAAAAAGACAGGACCCCTTACTAAAAAACGGATACGCCAATCACTTCTCTGTCTGAAAAAGGAGATTAAGGAAGAGAAAACCAGCCGCCCTCTAAGTGAATTTGGGCTGCATGCGGTTCAAGCCGACACGTCTAACGATCCAAAGGAGGAATCATGCGAAGACTGATAGCACTAACGCTAATTGTCACCGTTGTATTGGTCGGCTTTGTGCTCATAGCACAAGCAAATACATATTCCAAAACCCCCATATCGGATCGTCTCGCAGCTTTAGCTCGGCAAAACTGTTCCCTCAACCAAGGAGTGTGGGATTGGATTGAATGTGTTCAAAAAGCCTGGATCTATGAACCCGACCATCCGGGCGAACTTTGCCAAACCCCTCAGATTTCCAAGAGATGTTTGAAGGGTGATTGCGACGATTTCGCAGTTATGGTTGCTTATTATCTTCAAGAATATTGGAAGTACGACACATACATTGTCAATTATAGACAGAAGAATCATTATGTTGCTTTTCTCTGGGTAACCAAAGCCGTAAAAGACGCTCAAGCAAAGAAATGTAAGGGATATTATCCATATCAGACTTGGCGAGGACGTATTTACATCCCCATCGATTGGACACTTTGCCCTGACTGGAATCGTTCGGGTTGGGAAAATCTTCCTTCCATGGAAACCTACGAATGGAAACAATTGGTTGGTGAACCGATATAAAGCGCACTCAGAACAAAGCCAGTGAATTTACCCTATCTCGTGAGCAGATCCAGCGGTTGATCCTCGCTGCGGGGGAGAAGGGGCTCAGAGACAGGACCTTGGTCAAGATCCTCTATTACTGCGCTCTGAGAAGATCTGAGGCCGCGGCGCTGGACGTGCGCGACTTGGATTTAGGGGCACGCCGTCTGTTTGTCAGAAATGGCAAAGGGGAAAAGGAGCGCATTGTGCCGATATCGCGCGACTTGATATCGGATCTGTTTATACTTATAGGAGGTCGCCGGGCCGGGCCGGTCTTCGTTTCCCAGAAAGGTGGTTATTTAGATCCAACTCGGATAAACGCGATTGTAGCACAGGCCGGTGAACAAGCGGGGCTACGAAATCCGAACCCGCGCCGGAAACATATAAATCCGCATCTGTTACGTCACTCATTCGCCCGACACTACCTCGACGCAGACGGAGATCTCCGTGCTCTTTCTTATATCCTTGGACACTCTTCGATCAGCATCACCGGCGATGTGTACGGAACGCCATCGGTGGAATTCATCGAAAGCGAATATGGGAAGTTTGTAGAGTGAAATCGAATGAGAGCCATTTTAAGACGGTCTATCGGGTCGAGCCTAGTAAGCACAGGGGCTGATCGGCTACTTTCGGAATTTTTAGGGCCTCCGAACGGAGGAGAGACATCAGGGGTTGACGTTCCCCTGAAAAATATCGTAGACTTATCATCGTGAGATACAGGTGGATAGGAGTAGTTATATAAATCGCAACAAAAGGGTACAAAGGTTCCCATAATTACTCCTAAATGTCTTTCTTTTATGTGAGCGTAGTCTCCTAAAAAGGAGAAGGATGCACGAAGATCGTA
>JAYELY010000154.1:0-3173 GCA_034717795.1 Caldifarciminota bacterium | reverse complement strand
GAGGGTTATAACCATCGTCGTCGGCATGGGGGGATAAAATACTTGACACCCTATCAAAAGTTGTCTATAATCAGACAACCTGAACGAGACGAAGGCCAACATGAGACGCAGTTGGTTGCATAGTACAATTAAAGTATTAGAACACATACCTTCAACTAAAACCGGATGGGCTGAAAGATCAAAATATGTCTTACCTCTCGTATCCCCATCCATGGAATATCTCTGGGGGCAAAGGGAAAAAGATAATACCTCCATAGGGATAATAAAACCTAAAGAGGTTCAGGATTTCATTATTGAGGAAGACGAACCGGATTGGCCGGAAGAATGGAAAATGATTTTAAAACAACTGAATCTTCTGGGTCCCAACCGTAAGCCACTCCCTAAAGTTCCCTTCAAATTTTCATATAAATTCCTTTGCGACGATGAACGATGCAAGAAAGGGCACACAATGATGGTTTCCGATTGGGAAGTAGGAGCCCTCTACAACAACATGATCAGTAAAGGCTTAAAACCAATTGAAGCTGCTGCAAAAGTTCGTACGAAATTCTTTGATCAACTTTGTTCAGAACGATTCAATACTCACTTTTATGTAGGAACGACACTTAGACACCGAGCATCTTGGATTATTATCGGACTTTTCTATCCCAAAAAGAAAAAACAAATGGGGCTTTGGCAAAGTACACCCGACCGCTAAGCAAGATCAACTTTATCAAGCCCCTACCCTCTCCAACTCCTTTTTTATGATTTTGTCTCAATTCCCCCCTCAAAAAACCAAAAATCGTCCCAAAATGACCCGCTTTTTTTAACCCCAGACGTCCGCTTCGTGTCCGTCCAATCATTTTGCATTTTGCCCGAAGGGCGACATTTGTGGAGCAATCTTCCAATCTTCAATCTTTCAATCTGCAATCGTGACGAGTTCGATGTAGGACTGACCTGGTTTGCCCGGCAAAGGAGGGCTTGACATATCCCTTGCTGTGGCGCATAATTGGTGGAATGGAGTAGTTTGTGAGATTACGAGACGCTAAGCTTATCCTTGTTACCGACGTGGGCAGCACCACGACCAAGGCGCTTTTGATTGCGCGCGACGGCGATAAGTACCGCTTCGCCGGTGAGTTAGAGGTGCCCACCACCGTGGAGAAGCCTGCAGAGGACGTAAAGATTGGCCTCATCGAGTCGGTGAAAGGTCTTGAACAAAAGACCGGCGCCGTGATTCTTGCCGACGGCAGGATAGCTATTCCATATCTGACCACCTCATCGGCGGGCGGCGGGCTTCAGATTTTGGTGTTCGGGCTGTCAGCTGTGGAGACCGGTCGGGCCGCGGAGATTACGGCCTACGGCGCTGGCGGCGTGATTTTGCAAACCTTCACCATAGACGATCAGATACCTGCGGTGGACAAGATGCGTCTTATCCGCGAGCTTCACCCTGATTTAATTTTAATGGCCGGCGGCGTTGACGGCGGCGCTATATCGGGCGTGGTTCGTCTGGCCGAGCTTTTGTCGCTGGCCGATCCTGAGCCTAAGTTCAGGCTGTCCGCTCGCATCCCGCTTGTCTTCTGCGGCAACGTGAACGCGCGCGCGTTCGTTAAACGCGTGCTTGAGGATAAGTTCGAGCTGCACGTTACCGACAACATCCGCCCGAACATGAATGAGCTTGCTACCGAGCCGGCCAAGCGCAAGGTGCACGAGCTGTTCATGAAGAACGTGATGGAGCGCGCCCCTGGCTACGCCGAGCTCAAGAACTGGGTGGCCGCGGACATCATCCCCACACCAGCAGGGGTCGAGAATATCTTAAGATTATACGGCGAGAAGCAAGAGGCGAACATCCTTATGGTAGATATGGGCGGCGCGACCACCGACATCTTCTCGAATATAGGCGGAGCGTATCATAGAACGGTGGCGGCCAACATCGGGATGAGCTACTCGGTATCAAACATTTTGGCCGAGGCCGGCGTGAAGCGCATAATGCGGCACCTGCCCGACGGGTTCACGGAAACCGAGGTGCGCGACTACATCTCGAACAAGATGCTGAACCCGACCTACGTGCCGCGTTTTGCGTGCGAGCGGGTGCTTGAGCAGGCCGCGGCAATCGAGGGGATCAGCGTGGCATGGGAGCAGCACATCGAGATGAACTTCAAGGTCTCGCGCATAGGACGCCTGGATAAAAGGAGATTAAGGAAAGACATCAACAAGTTCGAGGAGCTGTTTTATATGACCGAGGAGCGCTACTTCCAGCTTTCGGATATTGATTTGATTATCGGTGCCGGCGGTGTGCTTTCTCACGCGGAGCGCAGGGAGGAGGTGTTCTGGATGCTTGCCGAGGGGTTCAGGCCTTCGGGTATCACGAAGCTCGCGGTTGACCGCCACTTCAAGAGCCCGCACCTCGGTGTTCTGGCAAAGCTGGACGCTGAGGTTGCGCTTGGGCTTTTTGAAAGCGAGTGCCTTGAGGAGATCGGCTACGTTGTAGCGCCGGTTGGCAAGCTTCATCCAAAAAGGCTGGCGCTCACCATCAAGGACAGCCGCGGCCATAAGGCTTACGCGCTTAAAGGCGGGGAGTTTTTGTATCTTCCCCAGGGCGGCGAGTTGGAGATACTGCTGGAGAAGTGGTTGTGTATTCGCAACAGCCTTGAGCGCTTCGAGCTGAACACCTCGCTGCCCGTTCTTTTCGACTGCCGGGGCAGGGACGAGAAGCTGCTGGGCGTGCCGCTTGCCTGCTCAGGGATAGAGGAGTTCTCGCCAGCCGCAGGGACGTTCAAAACAGAGGTAAGGAAAGAAGCGGCTGAGATATCTTCAGGTGAATACAGAATCCAGCGCAGGCTGCCTTACGAGGGCGAGATATTCGTGAAACCCGGCCAGGAGGTAAAGCCAGATGATATCATAGGAGAGAACCGGTTCGGCCCGCCAAAGCTATATATCATCGATCTGCAGCGGGTGGTAGGATACGATAAGCCGTTGAGCGAGGAGGACTTCCTCAAAGGAATCAAGGTAAAGATCGGTGATGCGGTCAAACTGGGACAGAACATCTTTCGCTTCAAACCCAAAGGCGCATTGCGGATTCCATACAACTATCAATCTCCCATCAGGGGCATAGTGACGGGTATCGAGCAAGCCAGTAAGATGATAATTTTGCGTGAGATACAGGACTACGACGGCATGCCCCACGTTGTAGACGTGGC
>JAYELY010000153.1:0-3177 GCA_034717795.1 Caldifarciminota bacterium | reverse complement strand
GGCTGACGTTGACTGTGGCGGGTACCGCGAACGAGATCGTGGTGGAGCCGACGAACGGATTCGGGGTGATCGCATCAAGAGCGAACGGCAGGCCGGCAGGCGTCTCGGCGATTCCGGTGTTGATGTGGCGGACCTCTTTATCGTCATCCGGGCAGTCGTCGTTCAAGAGCTCGGTGCGACACTCGAGCTTCTGGTGGTGACGGTCGGTGAGCACGTCGTAGGTCGGGAAGGTAACGTCGGTGGTGTAGGGGGCACCCATCTGGTTACCGCGCCAGTTGAGGAAGGGGATCGACTTCAGCGAGTGCCAGAGAAGCACGTCGTTGGAGTCAACATCGCGAACCTCAAGGCGCACCTCGACGTCGTGCTCCGAGTTGATGCCGAAGTTCTCGACCGTAGCGGTGACAGTGATCTTGCTGCCCGCGTCGTAGTTGTCGGGCTCCTCGTCAGGAAGCTCAGGCCAGGTCATATCGATCACGCCGACGTCGTGCGACAAGAGGCACATCACGTTGCGGCGAATGGTGTCGTTGTACGGACAGTGGTCGGAGTAATCAGGACCAACCCTACCCAGAAGCACGTAGCCGATCAGCTCGTAGTAGACGAAGGGGGCTTCCTTGTCGCAGAGGCCCTCGGGCGTCCACGTCTCTGTGGTTCCGAAAAGGGTATCCGGATCGTCGGCAGGATCGCCCAGGAAGCCGATGTGGTTGATCAGCGAGGTCGCGTCGAAGGCGGTGTCAGAGGTCTCCTCTTCGACCGCGATGAACCCTATCGAGAAGAAGTCTGCATCGGGCTCGGCCTGAAGGCCGATGTTGGCGATCACGAGCTCAGGGGTGATGGGAACGTCGGCCTCGACGTACTCGGACGCGGGCTGTTCCATGCGGTAGCAGGTCAGGTCATGCGGATTCTCGTAGTAGCAAGGAGGCGCGGGCGGGGCTGGGATGGAAAGGTGAGCATAGATCTCATTAGCTGGGGTAAACGCCTGAGCCTCGGGGTTGTTTATGTATCCAGTCTGGGAGATAGTGCCCCAATACCAGTTGCCGTACCATATTAGGGCACCGCGTCCAGGTCCAGCACCACCATAGCAGGGATCCGGAGGCGGATAATGCAGCATGGCGTAAGCCGTAAAGTATGAGGTGCCTCCATGAGCCTTGACGCCGGCCCAGATGTTGGTTGGGTCAGCGAGTGCCGGCACAAAAATCGGCGGATCGAAAGTGACCTCGCTCCATCCCAGAGGAGGACCGGTACTAATGTCCCATGGGGACAGCGTGGCAGAGGCTACAAGGGTAGTTGCAGTCAAATCTGTTTGGCCACAATAGCTCGGTCCCCTCGGCTGGCGGATCTGGAGGTCGAGAGGATAATAACCAGGGTATCCAGTCGCCTCGATATACACCCGGCCGCCGGTTATCAATCCCCCGGACCAGTTGTAGTAGGTGAGAGCTGAGTAATTGCCATTGTACAGAATCCAAGCGTTGTTCGAACCAGGGGATATGTAAGCGAAGTTCCAGTCGTAGCCCAAGGCAGCGTCGCAGTGAACTATGGAGGTCACTTCCAGGGTGTCGTTGTGCTTGCACTCGTCGCGCTCGAGCAAGCTGAACGCAACCTTGCGGTAGAAATGGGTGTCAGGCACCGCATAGAGCTCGCCAGGCGTCCAGCACGGACCTACGATGGTGTCGTAGGCGCCAGGCAGAAGGTTGTTGATGGAGACGTTGAAATGGTAAACCAGTGAGTCGTTATCCTCGTCGTAGATATCCACGGTAACCGGGAAGTGCTCAACTTCCCCGCCCACGTTGTGAACCTCTATCTTCGGCTCCACCTCAGTCCAGCGAAGTACCGTCTTTCCCGGTGAAAGGAACCGAGCCACCTTCACGTCATGCTTGAAGATGCGCTTGTAGCCGGCACGGATCCTGCGGCCGTTGGCAATGGTGCCCTGGTAGTATATGCCGTACTCGCCGGATTGGTTCTCGATGCCGGTCTTGCCGTTGTCCGCAGTCCAGCCGTTACTCGAGGTGTTGTAGAAGAAGTGGATGAAGTGGAAGGAAAATACCACGCCGCACTCGCCCTCGGTCATAAGTATCTCCTGACCACCCATGGTGAGGCTAGCCTCAAAGTCGTAGGTGTGGGTATTGGCGTGACCTTGGACATTGTGCCACTGCACATACAGCAGTCTTGAAGTTGAGTTATAGAGATAGTAAACCCGGTTGTCGTCGCTGGGGTCCGGGGTTTGGGTCGGATTCATGTCCTGCCAGAGCGCTGCCATAATCGCGTTGGGGGCATCGATGACCGGGAACGGCGGGCTGGCGGTCGGGGGATCAGGGAAGCCGGCCGACGCGGCCGGATCCAAGCTGACCCACCCGTCAGGGGAGATGTAAAGGTAATCGCCCGGCTCATACCAGTAGCCGTAGTACCAGAAGGAATCAGGCATGATGTACTTGTAGGGCTGGTCGCTGTAGGGAGCGAGCTTGCTGCCATCGGCAGTAATGTCCACGAATCCAGGCAACGCAGCGAGAGTGGGATCGGAAAACGGAGGGCCTGGCTCGGTGTTGTCGTACATCCAGTACCAGCCGTTTGGGATCGCCTTCGGAGCAGAGGCCCAGCTTACGCTGCCGCCCTCCACTGGCGTTGTTCCCAAGCCATCGGAAGCGAGAAGCACCTTATCTCCAACAACGGCTTGCGGAGCCGCAAAGGCCAGCACCGCAAAGCTGAAGATCAGCGCTACCGCAAAAAGCTTTTTACTCATTGTTTGTTCCTCCTTAAAGGTTTAGTTCAACACAAGGTGATAAGACTTCCTCTTTCTCCATCTTGAGGTCTCTACGTTTCACCTCCTTTCTGCACGTTTCATGACTCTTTGATTCGAAGTATAGGGTTTTTCTCGTGCTTGTCAAGACCCCCCAGCGGGAATCCAGAACAACTACACGAGTACCCTTATCGAAGTTGTCCAAAGAACCTGTTCTCCTTACTGAGTGAAATTGAGCAAGTTGCGTGCCACCTGCCCTTTCTTCTGTACGGCGCGTATCTGCGCGACTTATGAAAACAAAGGCCACCAAGCCCCCCGACCGAATGTCCCTTTAGTGAATCTTGGTTGCAGAAAACCTTAACTCCCGCATCACGCTATGAGATGCCCAGAGGTTACGGGGTCACTTTGTATCTGCATAGATCCCGAGAATTTAGCATCACGCTCGA
>JAYELY010000152.1:0-3207 GCA_034717795.1 Caldifarciminota bacterium | reverse complement strand
ACAAATCCTCAAAGAAGACGTTAGGATTCCACAGGCCGAACCGCATCTTCAAAAGCCTGTGCCGGTACTCCAGGGTGGCGGTAGAGAAGACGGGGTCGGCAGTTTCAATCTCGGCATAGCCACGGATGGGAGCAGAATGGGTGTATCCGACAGGAAGCTGGGCGGAAAGGTCTGCAAAGGCGAAAACATCAGCCAGAAGAAGCCCTCCGGCAAGATCGAAGACCGCCGCGGCACGGTTGAAGAGCCAGGAGCGTTCGTTGGCAGAGAATATGGGCGAGGACCACTGGTGGGATGCGGCGATCCCTATGCGCCAGAAGGGCCAGGAGAAGGAGATGCCGAGATTGCTAACAAGGGTTCGATTCTGGAGTGTCTCGCCGGTCGTACGAAAGCCTTCACCCCACCTGATGACGTTTAGCCCGCGACCTGAGCGGTAGTAGAGAGGATAGTTGAAGGATGGATAGATTCTATAGTAGTAACCGAGAAACTGCCCTTCTGTATCCCACATCGGATTATGCGAGTAGTCCAGATTCAGTCTGAGTGGAGCGAATCGCTGATTGCTCCAGGCGAAATCCACGGCATTGGTATTCGTCACAGCGTCGCAACTTACGTTCGCCTGGTAGAAGTTCTCGCCAAGAACGTCGGCTCCCAAAAGGAAGATGCCCATATCGAGATTTGTAAGATCCCAGGCATCGTTAAAGCTCGGCCATACGTAAGGTATCCTTGCCCAGGGACGCAGCAGGGACAGGTAAGGCATTAAACTGGATTTGGCTTTGAATCTTTCCTGATAGGTTGGGGTACTGCCCCGCCAAACCGTAACCCCGGCGGTATCAGGCGGAAGGCTGGAAAATTCGGCTGAGGAGGTTTCTAGCGGCACCGAGTAGAGATCGTATCCGGACGGGTTCAGGGAGGTAAATATTATCTGGTTACCAACCATGACCGGCAGGACCGCGTAGCTGGGTGCTTTAACCTTCTCTATTGCCTGCTCAGAAGGGTCGTAAAGATAAATACCCACCCTTCCATTGGTGCCGTCCGGGTTGGCAGAGTAAAGGAGATCGCCATCCTGATTTATTGACAACCCGGTCTCCGCCCACGGGGTGTTGGTTAGGTTCTTCCACTTGCTGAGAAGGTAGCCGGAGATTGCCTTGTATATATCCCAGTGTTCGCCTTGCCTGCGGGCTACAGCATAGACTTCTCCATTGCTACTGATCACTATCTCGCCAACCAGCAGTCCGCCAGTGCCAACCAGCAACTCAATTCCCCCATCAGTATTAACTACGATAAGTTCCGACCAGGGCTTTGTCGGGTGATCCACCGACAGAAGGAAGGAACCGCTGGGCAAATGCTCAAAGGTCCGTATCCTGCCTTCGTAGATCTTTTCTTCTCTACCGGTCGAAAGATCATATGAGCGCAGCTGGTAAAGCTCGCCGAAAGCGTTATTCGCGGTGTTGGCAAATCCGCGTTGAGAGGTGTAGGCGGTGTAGTAAAACACCCTGTCGTGAACGCGAAGCATCTTAACCGAGGTGTTGGGTCTTAAGATCACCTCCTCCTCGCCGGTTTCAGGATCGAGCGCCATGATCTCGGTGTATCCCTTGACGTACATGGCCGCGGGTTTTAGGTATCGACTTCGAACGTAGTAGATGCGCTCCCGGTCGGTGGTCAGTCCCGAGACGTACCAGCCTTTATTACTCAACCGGCGGGCTGAAGAGTCTGCCGGTGACCAGGAAGAGACTCGATCTATAACCGATTGTCTCCAATCATGAAGCAAGGCAGGGAACCTATCCCCGAAAGACTTGCGGGCGCTGCGGTCGAGAAAGAAGAACGGGATGTTGCTTCCGTTTCTGCGATAAAATTCGCTGACCTTGTCCGCCCCCTTCTCCTCCACCAGCCACTCGAAGAACGGCCCGCCGTAGGCGTATATCGCCCCGACAGGGAACTGGGTAAGAGAGCCGTCCATCTCCCAGGTTCTTGGAAACATATCTTGCGAGGCACGGGTCAGGAGGTTGGCGTCAAAGAAGCCGGACTCCAATCTGCCCTCGTAGGACTCCACCTGGGACTCCTGGTAGACCGTAACCCCCTCGATCATCCAGCCGGGAACGAGCGCATTGGGCAGAACCCAGGGGCCGAAGAGAAACTTGAGGATTCTGGGCAACCCGTAAACCGGCTGGATAGAGGATATGTGTGTGTACTCGTGCACCCCGACCGAACGCATCCAGTCCCGGGTTGAGATGTCGAACCCCCAGGGCGGGGTTGTAAACAGGTGAATTTCATTACCAACCGGGTTGGCAAACCCGTTGACCCCCATGCCGATGTCCTCTATTACCAGCCACACCTTGCCAGGATTCCAGCCGGTAAGGGTGTTGATCGCCTCCCGCTCGGTCTCTATCCAGGCGGCGGCATGACGCGCCTGATCGTCATATCCTTCTGGATAGACGATGCGGAGGTTCTCGCTTTCAAGTGAACGCCAGCGGGTGAAGGCAAAGAGCGCCATCGGCAGCAGTAACAATCCAAATACTAATCTCCTCACAGCCGGAAGTATAGGGTCTGACAAAGCGGGTGTCAATGTTGACAGGTTAAGTTCTGCAAGTATATTAGTCCAGGTGTTAAGGAGGAAACATGAAACGCTGCATCTTTTTGATTGCTTTTCTAGGGACGTGTGTGGGGGCGGTGGAGATAACCGCGCTGGGCGGAGGAAACTACCAGAAATGGAATGACTGGTATTATAGTTGGTGGCCCCCAACACCCGAACCTCGCAACTATGAGGGCTTCGGCTATCACGCAGGAGGATTAATCTCCCTAAGATTTACCAAACCATCTGCACCTGCATTTATAGGCTTAGAAACAGGAACCAGTTTCATAAGAATAAACTACGTCGAGCTTGTTGACTCCATCACTACGATAATCGATGGTGAACTTGTCGTAGTACTTCCGGAACCGAACAAACGCCACTTCAATAAAATAATCGTTCCTGTGCTGTTAAAGATCCTGGTTCCGACTGGCAATGGGTTCGAATGGGGAGTCGGCATAGGCCCTGCAATAATTCGCACCCCCTCGTGGACCGAGCATTATGAGATTGACGGGGAGGAACGTGAATACACCCGTTCAGGAGAGACCGACATCGGACTTGAGGTTCAAGCAAGCTTCGGCTTCAAGGTGTTGCCCAGAATATGGCTCAGGCCTTCGGTGAATGCCCTGTATAATATAACCGCA
>JAYELY010000151.1:0-3207 GCA_034717795.1 Caldifarciminota bacterium | reverse complement strand
AAGCGGGCAAGCTTTTCTTCAAGTTCTATGTGTATATCAAGCGTGCCGTTGAGGAAGCGCGACCCGGTGCAGCTGGTGCCGTACTTCTCGGTGGCGCGGATAGCCGCCTCCTTGACCCGTGGATCGGCCGTCAACCCCAGATAGTTGTTCGAACCGAGCATTATCATGCGCTTGCCGTCGATGACCACGTCGTGATCCGGCTGCGAGTCTATGGGGATGAAGTAAGGGTAGTAGCCCTCGTTCTTTACGCGAGCGACAACCGGATAGAACTCCTCGCACTTGGCAAAGATATCCAACTATTCCTCCGTAACCATATTAAAACAATTTTACGCTTGACGTTCCGGTTGTCAAACGCCCATCGCACCCGTAACACCCCGTAACACCCCGTAACACCCCGTAACACCCGCAACGCCAACCTCCATCAGTGGAGCTTTTAGTTGCTGAGAGAGGTTATTGGACAGATTTGAAGTAGAGTATCTCGGAGAAGCCTTCCGAGAAGCGGGTCATCCACAGGTAGAGGTCGCCCGAGGGGGCTACGGCTATGTCGCGGTTGGCGTAGTCGTAGGATGAGTGGCCCGGCTCAATCCCTCGCAGCTCGGTAAGAAGCTTGCCGTCCTTGAAAACAAGAAGCCTGCGTGCGATGTAGAACCCTCCTTCTTCATCGGTCTGGATGGATGTTCCCACTATATAGATGCGGCCTGCGCGATCGTCGGCAAGAAACTGAAACAGCTCGCGATCGAGTGGGTCGAGTTTGAAGGAAGTGACCGGTCCTCGTGATGTCTCGCCTGAGAACTCCGCCTGCCACGAGTCAACTGTACGCCCTATGTGGGTGTTTGTGAGATGAAACCTGCCGGGCCGCTCTCCCGCGGCAAAGAAGATATCTTTCGCCTCTCCCGTTACGATCCGGTAGGTGTAGCCGCCCGCAAGCAAAAGAACCTCACCCTCCGGCGAAAAACATATCTCTGTCATTAACCTGTTCTCAGGCGGGTCAAACTCGCGGCGCTCGATCTCCTCTCCCCGGCTGTAAACCGCCACAAACTCAGGCTGAACCCGGAACTGAAGGAGATGGAATCTGCCCTGGTCGTCATAGGTCATATCCCCGGGACAAAAATGAAGATCAAGTGAATCAATAACCATGCCTCTGAGGTCAAAGGTATATAAACGGTGGTCAAGCCTAGCAAGAAGGTAAAGCGCGGTATCCGACGCAAGAAGGCGCAAAGGCCCGTGTCCCGCTCCCTCACGGATAAACCCTAAACCGTTCGCCTCGTCGTCACTGAAGCGCACGATCTGCACCGGCTCCTCGTAGGTGAAGGCAGTGAGAAAGAGAAGACATCCCAGCAAAAGGGCCAGCGGCACCGTCCGGCTCATGGCCGTAGCTTACGGAGTTATTTGCAGTTGTCAATAAAAACTGCCGCCTCTAAACTCATTAATCAGTATAGAACTTGTTGAAAGAACGGCTGTTCCGATCTTTTCTCCGAAGGGGAAAAGGAGAATGGTTAAAAGTTGTACGCCACGGCAAGGATGGGTACGCCGGGGAACGCGTCCCCGAATATCCCTTCACCGACAGCGTTGACGAAGCAAGCGTCCACGCTGAATCTCTCGCCGTAGAACCGCAGGCCGTAGGAGACACCGGCAACTTCCTCCGCGACATCAGGGGCATAGTAGTTCTCGGTAACGATGGAGACGCCCCGCGCCACCCGGAACTCGCCTCCCAGCATGATTGCAGGGTACTCCATCCACTCACCACCGTAGCCCATTTCCGCGATCCCGCCGTAAGCTAGTCCCAAAGTAACGCTGAGATCGGGTATCCCGAAAGTACCAACCGCATAGATGAAGTTGAATGTCATTATCTCGTTGTAATAATCACCCAGAGGCAGATTTAAACCGCCCATCAAACCCCCTGCCAACGCTACGTTGTCGTTGAGCTGAAACCCGATCTTGGGGCGATAGTAGATTATCTGATTTAGGCCGAGTCCAGGGATAAGAGTCATACCGCCTTCAAGGGAGATGTTCGGGGTTATCCCGTAGGCTACGTAGGGAAAAAACAGCATGTAGTCTGCCACGTACCCCTTACCCTTGGACAGAGGACGTGCAGTGGGCCCGACGTACAACCTCACCGCGTTAGGATTAGGAAACCAGCGACTGCCGGCTTTAACCGAGGTAGCCGGGAGCTCTCTTATGCTCTCGATCTTGTCCAGTCCGATTGAGAAAGTGTCCAGCTCGGTCTCGAACACCACCTCATCTTCCCGGATCTCTATGATCCTACCGACTATAGTCGAGCCGTCGCTGGTTTTGATTATCTGCACGTTGCCTGGCTCGGGCATCTTTATTCCTTGCAATGAAGCGGCGTGCGCTGAAACCATGAGCCCCAGCACGAAACAAAGCGCCGCCGGAATCGACCTGTAGCTCATCTCGACCTCCTGTGATAGTTGTTGAGTGATTCGAGTCTCATCCTCTCCTCCTTGATTTACTTTTACAAGAACCTCTCGACCCGGTTTAACCACACAAATATAACCACACCCAAGGATATGTCAAGACCTGTTCGACCCGCTCTTGCGAGATTAGCACATTTGTCGTTGGTGATATAAAATTATGGGCCTGGCTAGAAGTTGTATGTTATTCCGATGAACGGGAAGCCGGGTGATTGCCCCTCGAATGCAGGGTGACCTATGGTATTTATGAAAGCGACATCCAAAGCGAACTTCTCGCCCAGGAACCTTATCCCAAGGGAGGCAACCGGGATGAAATCCCAATCACTGATCATGTAGTTCTCCGTAACCAGCGAGACCCTGCGTGCCACCCTAACCCTCCGGGGCTTCGCCCCGTCAAGGGGGAGGATAAAATGCTCCTTTTCGCTTTCGCGAAAAGATCGCAGGGATGGCATCCGTGGGTGCCGATCTTGATGCCCTGTGGGTCACCGCGCGGTCGTGGAACGGACGCGTGAGGTGAAGGCGTCATGCCAAACGAAGAAAGTGGTTTTAATCAAATAACTTCCCCTCCCCTGGTGGGAGGGGTCGACGCGAAGCGTCGGGGGAAGGGGAAAGTTAGAATAGAGGTAGGTCAAGATAGAATGCATGGAAGTGTACTATGCAACCAACTGCGTCTCATGTTGGCCTTCGTCTCGTTCAGGTTGTCTGATTATAGACAACTTTTGATAGGGTGTCAAGTATTTTATCCCCCCATGCCGACGACGATGGTTATAACCCT
>JAYELY010000150.1:0-3211 GCA_034717795.1 Caldifarciminota bacterium | reverse complement strand
AGCCTAATTCCTATCGGAAAGACCCTTCACACATTAAGCAGACCGAGGCAGGTCAGACCTTGAAAGATGAATGGAGGGTTACCTGGAGAAAGCCGGAAAAAGGGCTCTACTTTGATCCAGTTCAATATCCGTTGGCTGGAGATCTCTCCATAAATGATGTCTATTCTTTCCCGTGGCCTAACCCTGTGGCGAAACAATTATTTGAAGGATTGACACAACAAGCAGAAAATGCTTACACCTCCGGCTACGCAGTTCTTATGGAGGATTTCGGTGCTGGTATCCTTGAACAAGCGCTTCGGCTTAGAGGTTACAGTCAATTCTACATGGATCTAGTAGCAAACACTCCCCTTGCCTGTCGAATACTGGACAAAATTTTAGAGTTAAAGATCAAGTATTGGGAACACGCACTAAAGAAAATGGGAAAATATGTACAAATAATTAGATATGGGGACGATCTCGGTGGACAGGATAAGCTACTAATCTCACCTAAAACATATAGAAAAATCTTAAAACCTCGTCAAAAAGAATTATTCACCTTTCTGAAGAGAAATTTCCCAGACATATATATTATGTTCCACTCTGACGGGGCTATTTACGAAATCGTCCCAGATCTCATAGAAATAGGGGCTGATATTCTCAATCCTGTTCAGCTGAGTGCGCAGGGAATGGAGGCTAAAAGCCTAAAGAAAAATTTTGGGGATAGTATTACCTTCTGGGGTGCTGGAGTTGACACCCAACGAACTCTGCCTGGGGGAACCTCAAAAGAGATCAAAGAGGAAGTGAAGGAGAGGATTGATCTCCTTGCGCCAGGGGGGGGATTTGTCTTCGGCACTGTGCATAACATTCAAGACGATGTGCCACCTGAAAATGTTATGGCGATGTGGGACACCCTGCAGGAAGCAGGGCAGTACTGAATTGTGAGGAGCTGATGATAACATGGGCTTTATAGACGAAGACTACTTAATAACCTCGGCGAATGGAAAGAGTTTATTTGCAAAGATTTCCGGTTTGCCCATAGTTGATGCGCACAGCCACATAGAAGCCGAACAGATTGCTACCAACAACGGCTGGAGGGACATCTGGGAGGTCGAAGGGGCCACAGACCACTACGTATGGGAGTTGATGAGACGCAGCGGTGTACGGGAGAATTATATCACTGGTGATGCGTCCAATAGGGAGAAATGGCTTGCCCTTGCGGAGGTCTTTCCCAGCTTTGCTGGCAATCCGGTATATGACTGGTTGCATCTTGACCTGCGGAGACGCTTTAAAATCGACACTGTTCTAGGGCCGAAAACAGGAGCCGTGATTTGGGAAGAGTCCAGTTCCCTGCTCAAGGATGAAAGATTCCGACCCAGAAACCTGCTGAAGCAAATGGGCGTGGAGATCCTCTGCACAACAGATTCCCCGACCTCTGAACTAAACTGGCATAAACTGATCCAAGAAAAACTGCCGGGGATAAGGGTGCTACCCACCTGGCGGCCGGACATCGCAACGGATATTGGATCTTCGGAGTGGAAGGTTTTTCTCAGACAACTTAGTGAGCGAACAGATATTGAGATATTGCATCTACCTGATTTCTTGGAAGCGTTAAAAAACACACACGATCTATTCACATCGGTTGGATGCATAGCCAGTGATCATGCTTTTGAACAACCCTGGGGAGACTACGTCTCGGAGAAGGCCGCTGCCCGTATATTCGAGCGGGCCCTCCATTGTAGAAATATCACGGAGAGCGATCGGACCACTTTCTCAGCGTTTATGCTTCATTTCTTCGGAACGTTGGATAGCCAGGCGGGTTTAGTTATGCAGCTACATATTGGAGCCGTTCGTAACTATCGTAACCAGCTCCTTAATACCCTTGGTAGAGACAGCGGCGGAGACATTGCATCTCACAACATAGAGCTTGTGAACAATCTCCGGAATTTCCTCAACGAGTTTGATGGACACCTGCAAATAGTTTTGTACGGACTTCACCCCAGTCACATTTATTCCCTGGCAACTCTGACCCGAGCATTCCCAAATGTTTACATGGGGGCTCCGTGGTGGTTCATGGACAATCCGTATCATATGCATGAGCATTTGGCTCAGGTGGCCAGCGTAGATCTCCTGGCCAATCATACTGGCATGGTCACTGACTCGCGCAAGCTCTTTTCATACGAATCGCGTACAGAGATGTTTCGCCGTGTCTTGGCGGATTTTCTAGGAAATTGGGTGGATCAAGGCCGAATCCCCTTCTCAGTTGCCGAAGGGCTCGCAGTGAAAATTGCCTATTATCGTCCTAAGCAACTCTTTTTCAGTGGAGCTGAGTCCAATGATTGAGCAGATAAAAAAAGATTTACCGCAGGGTTATCAGATCTACGAACGCTCGCTTAGAGAGCAAGATGAATCTGTATTTACCCTGGTCAAAGATAAAGAAAACGAGAATTTCCTTTGTGTGCACGGGGATTCTTCCCGCTTCAAGGGCACAGTTCGAGGCAGGGTCAAACTCTGTCCTCTCACTGTTGAAAATGCCCTTGTACTTAAGGGGCGTTTCCCCTGGCTCTCTCCGCGGAGAATCCCAGCAGGTAAACAGAGCTTTGGGTTCGGTGACCGACTGGGGCTTGCCACCCCAGGGCACATCCGGGCGTTTAAGAATGCTGAGGTCTTCCCGATACTTGCCCAGCAATCAGTAAGGGAAAACGCGCGTACGGGACGCAACTTCGCCGAGGTACTGTCACAGGCTGTCTTCGGGGCCTTTCAAGAGGGCTACACCGGCGGCTTTGGCGCCGATGCGGACCACCTGAAACGGATGGAAGACGCCCTAGAAGCAGCTGAACTTGGCTATACGTTTTTCACCTGTGACCCCTCCGAGCACGTAGTCGCAGTGGAGAAACTCCCTTCTGCTGAAGTAAAAAATCGTTTCTCAGCGCTGGAACGCGCGGATGAATGGAGGACCGAATATCTGGGGCAGAATTTTTCCATTCCCGGGATTGGGAAACTCACGTTCACCGAGGATGATCTCGCCCGTGCAATAGTTAAGTACGGCCGCGCAGTCGGGTTCGCCACGGAGATGTATCGGGTCCTGTCGAAAAGACTCCCGGACGGGTTCGATTACGAGGTATCGGTCGATGAGACCGAAACCCCGACCAGCCGGCTCGAGCATCTTTTCGTCGCTCGCGAACTCGAACGGGCTGGGGTTGAGCTTAAAAGCCTCGCGCCGCGGTTCGTGGGG
>JAYELY010000149.1:0-3222 GCA_034717795.1 Caldifarciminota bacterium | reverse complement strand
CCCTGGTCTCGCGTTCAAGCTCAACGATCAGCTCGAACACCCGGCGGGCTGGAATTCCGGTCGCCTCAGAAACGTCAACTGCGGAACAAGGCTCTTTAAGATTTTCCAGAATCAGCCCCTTCTCGTATTCCTCTCGAAGTATATGCTTGATCATTGTATCGTAGTCTTGCGGATCTAACTTCTCATCGAACACGTTGCCCTTGCGCACCAGCTCAAGCTCCTTGGATAACGTCCAGCGCACCGGCTCGGAGGAGGCTACCCTTTTCATGGCGGAAACCCGTAACGCAAGTTCCGGCCTGTCAGACACTTGAGAGGACAAATCTCCAAACCCCTTTACCTTACTGCAGAAGGATTCAATCTCATTTTTAAGCCCCACAGCATCGGTTGTGTCGGCATGGGCGAACCCGATACGCTCCGGATTGAGCCCGGCGATCTGCAATAGACTCTTGAAGTGATTGATCTTGGATACGGCATGATGGTTGCCCGACTCGTAGTGGCAGTCGCCCTCAGGACACAGGGCGAAGAAGATGCCGTCAGCGCCATTAGCAAGCGCCTGGACCCCGTCGGCAAGGTCGAACCTGGCAGAGCAGCGCAGATTGATAAAGGTGATGTCGGCAGGGTAGGACATGCGCTGCATTCCGGCAAAATCGAGCGCGAACCCGGCCCAGTCACAGGTGAAACCTAAGATTTTCGGAGAATACTCTTTTTCTTCTGGCTGGGGGTGAGTGGTGGGAGATGAGTGTGTTACGGGACCCCAAGCGTCAATCTGCGACTTAATGGTTTGAGCCGACTTTACTGGGTCAAAGATGGCGAACACCGGGCATCCGGCGATGCATAATCCGCATAAGGTGCAGAAACGAGGCGACATGCGCGCCTTGGACCCGGTATCGGTTCGCTCTAAGACAGGGGCGCCGTAAGGACATACTGCGGCACAGTAGCCGCAACCGATGCAGGCCTCTTCATCAATCTGAGCGGCAGGCAAACGCTTTGGTTTTGCGTCAAACATCGCCTTGATGCGTGCCGCGACCACGAACGCATGGTTTATGGTCTCCTCCATCGGCATTGGAGCATGAGCGCCGCCGACAACAAAAATGCCGGGGTGCACAACGTCAGCCGGACGGATGCGGAACCTGCGTTGAGCTAAGTAACCGTCTCTATCCATCGGTATCCTAAGAAGTTGCGCTAAATCTTGGGGAATGTTCCCGACAAGTTTGCCCAGCTTCACGTACGCACCCTTCCAACCCGTAACACCCGTAACACCACCTGGGATACTCCCTCTGATGATTTCGATGTTATGTTTTTCCGCACCCTCCTTGAACCCTTCGGAAAGAACCACGGATTCGGGCATAAAGAAAACGATTCGCTCCTCAGGCTTTTCGTACCTGAGCATAACCGCATCCCACAGCGCGGTCTCCAGAAGGAAGGGATGAACGTCCTCTTTCACCTCGAACGCCAGCGGCCCACGGAAGTCGCCCCTATCGCGCCACCGGTACTCAAACTCAAAAAGGTTGCCGCTCACCTCGCGCATCCCTGTAGCAACAACAATCGCCCCAACCTCTTCCTCGACATCGTTGGAAAACTTCACTTGGTAGCCGTGCAGCGATTCGGTAAGCTCCACAAGCTCGGTTTCCTGATAAACGGCTACGTGAAGTTCATCCTGCAAGTTATCGTAAAGCCTGTGCAAAATCGCTTCGGAGTCCTCGCCTGAGGGCCACACAGTGCGGGTTCTGCGCAGGGTTCCGCCCAGGCGGTTTGTCTTCTCGATTAGAGTAACGTCGCACCTCTGCTCGGCCAGCGCACGGGCGCACGCAAGCCCGGCAGGACCGGCACCGATCACCAATACCCGGTGGAGCAGGTCGAGCCCCCACTCGGCTTGATCATGTGGACGGGTGGATAATTCGGCCAGCCCCATGGAAAGCAGACGTTGAGCCTTGGCTGTCGCCTCGGTTTGATCATCATGGACCCAGGCGCACCGCTCGCGAAGGTTGACCAGCTGGTAAGGATTCCCTCCGGCCAGCTCTCTGAAGATAACCCCGTGTGTTCGCTCGTCGCACGCGCCGAAAAGGAGGGTTCCTTTGACACCATTGAGATGCTTACGGGCAGCGCCGTCGCACAAAGTTGTAAGTATTTCTATTGATTCGACTTGCTCGCTTGTGTTAAGATTCTGCTTCAACTTCTTCAGATCTAATTTTTGACCTAATTCACACCCTTGGCATAAAAAGATTTTGACCTTCTCCATCAATCACCCCCTCCGCCTGCTCCTTGGGGGCGGCGTCCTCTACCTATCAAGGGAGAGAAATCTCCCCTCCCCTGGTGGGAGGGGATCAAGGGGAAATAGACGAAATATCTTATCACCTATCCCCCGCATTCGATTCGGATTCAAGATTCATCTCACCGCAGATAGCACAATCAGGAGCCTCGTAATCGTATGGATGTTTATGAACGCCTGGCATGGGCTTGGACACGTCTTCAAGACTTATGGCCGCGGTAGGACAGATGTAGACGCAGGTTCCGCATCCGATACAGCGTTCCGAATGGCGCTCTATTGGCGGACCTACGCGGCGCTCGGTGCCGCGATCGATGAACCCGATGGCTGAAGCACCGATTATCTCGTTGCACGCGCGAACGCAAAGCCCGCAGAGTATGCAGTTATCGTTTAAGACCAGTGGATAGCGCGATTTCTCGACGCCATATTCACTGGCCAGTTTCCGGATAACAGGCGCATCCGGAGCGCGGGCAAGCAGGAGTTCGAGCACGGCTTTACGATTGCGGGTTACCCGCTCGGTCGAGGTTTTGACCTCGATATCGGGCGCAACCTCATATATGCACGATGTCACAAGCCTTGTGCGTTTGCCAACGGTGACTTCAACAAGACATAACCTGCATACCGCGTAAGGCTCCAACGCCTCGTGATGGCATAGGGCTGGGATATTGATTCCCTCTCTTCTCGCCACCTGCAGGATGGTCTCTCCCTTGTATCCGACAACTTCCTTGCCGTCAATGGTGAAACGTACAGGACCGTCCCATTCAATGTGACTCACAACACTATCTCCATGTCATTACGCGTCAAAATGTTAACCCTGATTTCCAGAGGTGTGTTACGGGTGTTATGTCCTTGCGACCGGAGCGCAAGCTCCGAGTAATAGTGAAAATGCCCCGTAGGGGTACGGGTGTTACGGGGCCAGTCTGCATGACTCATTGCATAACCCCAGGATTGAGGTT
>JAYELY010000148.1:0-3233 GCA_034717795.1 Caldifarciminota bacterium | reverse complement strand
CTTAAACTTCTAGACCCTTTCGCTGTCTTTTCAGATGGTAGCCGCCGGTCAGGGGGTAGTGGGGGATGTGCTCAGTGGAGGGGTCAGGCCCGCTCCAGAGAATCGCTCAACGCGCGGGCGAGCTGGCCCAGGCGGCGCTCTATCAAGGGCAGAGCGAACCCGGTTCTCTCAAGGGAGACCAGGAGGAGGTAGCCCCGGCCTAGCGCTGAGACATAGTACAGACGATCTTCTGTTTCAAAGCGCAGCTTCTTCAATGCCGATGCGTCGCGGCTTCCGATGAGCCGGGCTGAGGAGGAGCACAACTCATCTACGGCCTGGGTGTCGATTTGCTCCGATGCTCCTTCGGCTGATACTTCAATGATCTTGACGCTGTCCTGGCGAACGATAAGGGCCGATCGGAAGCCCGGTGTCTTCTCGCCCCAGTCCTTCATCCATGCCTCTTCCTGGAACCCGCGATCCGGTGGTGGTGGCGGCGACCACTCGGCGACCTTTTCTTCCGGGACTAGTTTGCTCTCCTCTCTCGCGTCCTTGGCGGTTTCCTTGTCCTTCCCTGATGGTAGCTCGGCAGGTTCTTCCGCTACCGAAGGCTCGGCTTGCGGTTTTTCCACCAGACGCGCTTCGAACTCAGAGATCAAAGCTTCTACGTCGCGCTCGATGCTTACCACGTCTGCGGCAAGCCCTCGAATCGTTTCGTAGTTCCCGTCGCGTCTTGCCAGGATTTCAGAAAACGCCTCTTCACCGGTTTTGTCTTGAAACTCGGCGTGCACCAGTTTGCCTTTCTCAAAGAAGATTTTCCCTGCCGCGTCCTCGCTTGAAAACCTTACCTTCAAGGCAAACGGTTGCCTGGAGCGTCGTATGGATCTCAAAAGATCCATCATGTGCAACACGAACGGGCCACGGAACCTCTTTAAGCCTGCGGCGCGTTTAGCCATCGAGCCTCCTTCAGCATATTTAGGCCTAAGTCTAGCCCAACCCGCCCCAAAGTCAAGACCCTTTACCCCTGCTTTTACACTTGACATAAGGATATACCCTGCCTACAATAACGAGAAGAAAGGAGCGGCAATGAAACGAGGTCTGTTCGTTGTGCTTATCGGGGTAGGGCTGATAGCCGGAGGGATAGGATGTCAGGTTGACAACGGAACAAGCGGAGTAACAATAGGCAGTATCAATATAGACCCACCAGGTGGCATGGACATAACACAGCTAACGGCTACCATTTCCGCACAAGGATCGGGACAGATTGAAGTCGAGTGGATTGTACGGCCTTACAGTGTAGATTCAACCGGCGATGTGTTAGGAGAAGCGGAAACGGCAAAGGTAGAAACCTTATCAATACCAGGCGATGGAACCTACTATTCTTACCTATCTGCTCCGGGAGGTGAGAGCCTAGCGGGAACTTACAGGGTATGTGTCAGTGATAGTGACGGAACGGTTTTATCTGAAACAGATAATGTGGTTTGCGGCGTTACCCCACTTGCAGATTTTACTTACTCGGTTGGTGAACCGCATCCCCCATTGGGTTATCCCGTAACTGTTTGGGCAGATTCTACGCATTATCAGATTGCATGGGAGTGGAATTTTGGCGATGGGTCTGATCTGGGGCATGGAGCTCGCTCAGGGCATTGGTACAAACGGACCGGTACTTTCACAATTACTCTGACCGTATCCAATATGTATGCTACAGCTTCTGTTTCCAAACAAGTTGCGGTTTACTGAGAAAGACTCCCCAGAGACCTTATACCGGTAGTCGCCTCACTGGGATACACTGACCGTGTTCGGCAAACGCAAACAGATAGAACACACGTTCTGATCCCCACATACCCCTCACAATAAGGGGCTGATGTTGTTTCCTCTAACCTTGTGGAAAAGATCGTAGGGGCCGACCTTGAGGTCGGCCCGCCTTTCCTTAAAGCGCGCCTGGAGGGACTCGAACCCACGACCGTCGGATTAGAAATCCGATGCTCTGTCCGTCTGAGCTACAGGCGCGTTGATATTACTAGCTTTGCGAGATTGCCCGTCAAGGCCTTCTTCGGATTGCACCACTTTTGCACCAATTTGGTCTACAGCGGCCCGAATGTGGGCCTGTGAAAGGTGCGTATACCTCTGAGCCATAGCGATAGTCTTGTGGCCCATCAACCTCTGGATCGTGAACGCACTATGCCCAGCCATAGCCAAGTAAGAAGCAAAGCTATGCCTGAGATCGTGGAACCGGAAGTCCTTAATGCCTGTTTGCCTACAGGCGGTCTTAAAGGCTTTTCTCCAGTTCCCATAGGGTCTACCGTCCGGCTTAGAGAATACGTAATGGGAGTAAGGCCTCTCGTTATGCAGGCGGTGTAACACGGGCAGTAAGTCCTTGCTTATCGGGATAACCCGCACCTCGTTATTCTTGGTTCGCTTAAGGGTTATCTCTCTGCGTTCAAAGTCAACATCATCCCAGGTAAGGCTTTGAAGTTCACCCTTGCGCATCCCTGTAAGCAGGGCAGTCAAGACAACGGCCTTCAGCCTCCCAGAGCACGCATCCAGGAGCCGCTCACGTTCGCTATCGCTAAGATACCTCACACGTCCAGGTGGTTCCTTAAACGGCTTCACAGTTCGGGCAGGACTTACGGAGAGATAATCCCATTCAACCGCCTTGCGTAACATGTGTCTAAGCAGAGCGAACTCTCGGTTGACCGTTGCAGGTTGTTTACCCTCTTTTCTACGGCTTTGCATATACCGCTCTATATCGCGGCCCGTTATCTCTGAGAGTTTCTTTTTGCCAAAGGTCTCAAGGAGCTTACGCATCCTGCTCTTGTCTCTGTAGAGGGTAGAGGATGCCTTATTAGCCTCAGCATAAGGAGTATATTCTTTTGCAAGCTCTGAAAGAGTGACGTCGGTCTTTACCTTACGGCCTGGGGTATCCTCAAGCTCGGCTTCTCTGACAATCTCGCTGATTTTCAAAAGAGCCTTGGTTTTGTCGGTCTCTCCTGTGGAGAGCATCCGTCTTTTCCCGTTTAGCGTGAACCTCACATACCAGCGTCCGTTGACACGCTGAAAGAGTCTCACGTTACCAATAAGTTTAATTCCTTTAATTGAGAAGTCAAGGTCACTAGGCCTTAAGACTATCCTTTTGTGCCTCGATTTCCTTCGCAGTACGAGCTGATCCGTAACAAGTCCCATCTCAACACTCCCTCTATACCTGATTTTCCAGTCGTTTAGGGATGAAGATGAAAGGTGGTTGTTCCCAGGTTACT
>JAYELY010000147.1:0-3247 GCA_034717795.1 Caldifarciminota bacterium | reverse complement strand
ACGGGGATGCCTTTTCCAATGCTGACGGGGGCACGCGGATTTCGTTCTACGGAATCTCAGGCTACCCCACAGCAATCTTCGACGGAGTCGTGCGGCACGTCGGCTCCAATACCGTTGGCCTCTACGAACCGACGTTCCTTACCAGAAAGTCAATCGAGCCGCCGCTTGAGATCACCCTGGAGAAAACCTATGGGGGGTACCGCATGGGTTCAGGCACGCTGACCGCAACCATCGTCAACGTAAGCGATGGGACCGTATCCGGCAAGGCCCACTTCACCATCACCGAATCCCATATCCCCTACTCCTGGCAAGGCGAGGACAGCTTGCACTGGGTGGAGCGCGACATGCTGCCAGACGCCGCGGGCCAACAGATAACCCTTGAGCCCGGCGACACTGTTGTTCTTGAACGCAGCTTCGTGATAAACCCTTCCTGGCCATTCTATACCGGTACCCCGGTGAACTGCGAGCTGGGATGCTTTGTTCAAAGCGGCACAAAGGAAATCCTGCAGGCCGCCCTGGTATCCGTAATGGGGCCGCTTTCCGCTGAGGTAACTCAGACAAAGATTGAAACCGAAGACGGCAAACTGCATCCCTGGGTAACCGCAGACTTCCTCGTCACCCTCTTGAACACCGGCGAAGATGCCTGGTCAAGCGTCTCAGGTATCCTCAGGACCGATGACCGCAACGTAACGGTAACCGACTCATTGGGCAGCTGGGGTCCGCCGGGGCCTGAAGAAACGGTTCGCAACGACGACGACCCCTTTACCTTGAAATGCGGAATGAACTGCCCGGACGGACATTGTCCTGAGATGACCTTGGCTTTGGACGACGGCATGGGCCGCGAGATTGAGGTTGAGTTCCGCGTGTTCGAGCCCGTGGCTTTGGCTGAGGGTGCCGCTGTAGCCTTCTCCCTCAGCCTCCCCACCCTTGTTAGGGACAAAGCCCTGGCAGCGCTTTCGGTTCCCGCGGCATGTGATGCAGAACTCGTTCTCCTGGATGCAAGCGGACGTCGAGTCAAGACCCTTTTTACCGGGAAGGCGTCCGCAGGTGTGAATCTCGTTGCGCTGGCTTTCGAGGGAATCCCGGACGGCGCTTACTTCATCAAGGCTGTATGCGGCAATTACACAAGGGTCCAAAAGCTCGTAATCCTGCATTGAGGATCCAGATGGGGGGCCTGCAAAAGGTGGGCTGCTATTCTGGAACCGTTTACTGACCACAGGGCCGGAGGAGCGTGAAGAACGCAAACATTGAAGAAGGATTGAAAGAGGAAGGCGGATGATAAATGAGTGAAAAGAAGCAACTCAACTATAGGTATGTGTATCCGAAGTACATCGGACATGCCCCCAAATTGGAAGGATATCCGAACTTATTCGGATATAAAGAGTTAGGCGAAACGGCGCAAAGAAAGGAGAAAGTATGAAAGGTAGAATCGCAGCAACGATGGTGGCGCTGGTTGCAATCGCAATGCTAGTCGGTTGTGCAGCAGTGCAAAAGGTAAAGGTGCCGAAGGTTGAGAAGGCTCCCGAATGCGAGCTTGGAGGTCTATACTTAACCACAGATGCAAGACAAATGACAGGGGTGGATCGTGACCATGCAAAACTTGCCGTCGGTGAGACTGTTGTTATCTATGCTCGTGGTATGAGTACTATTGAGACGGGCGGCAAATGGTTTGAGCTTCCTGCTGATGTAGTTGTTACCTGGAAAGCTGATAGGGAACTTGAGGTCACCCCCGCAACAGGTCATGTGGTTACCGTTAAGGTCGTTGAACCTATGTCGGTCGCGTCTTTTGTTACAGCGACCACAACGACCAAGGCTGGAGAAAAGGTTGAAAAGCTCTTTACGGTTGAAGGCAAGTAACGGTACATTTTTATTGAAGGTGTAGCGACAGTGAGCCGCGAGGTTTCGAGACAAAATGCCGCCGCATCGCCTAACACGGTGTTTGTGGCTCACTCCGTTTACCAAAATGCTCCGCACTTCGCAAAGCCACTGTAATGGACCGGATCTCAGGGTCCTGTCCATCGTTAACGTAGCCGAGATGCTATCGGCAAAAAACTCCGTTCCCAAGAACGGAAAAAGGAGATAGTAGCTATGAAGAAAACCCGTTTACTGGTTGCGGTACTCATCGCCCTGCCTCTTGCGCTTTTTGCAGCAGAGCGGGTGGTCGTGCTTGAGATAGCTACCGGCACATGGTGTCCAAACTGCCCGGCTGCCGCAAGAGGAGCCGACGGTTTAGCCGAAGAACATCCAGGCAAGGTGCTGGTTGTTGAATACCACGGCGGCAACCCCTCTGATCCATTTATAACCTCCGAAACACAACAAAGGATAAACTACTACGGCATTACAGGATACCCTACCGCTGTATTCGATGGATTGGAGATAGTCGTAGGCGGCAGCTATGGCGGTAATATGTTCTTTACCTACAATGCGAAGTACAACATACGGGCTAACATCGAACCGCCGCTTGAGATAAGCCTCACACAAACAACCAACGCGCTCGCGTCAACATCGGGGAGTCTGCGGGCCACCATCACCAACGTAAGCAATGAGACTGTATCCGGTCATGCTCGCTTCACGATCACGGAATCCCACATCTCATATACTTGGCAGGGCATGGATAATCTTGACTTCGTTGCACGAGATTTGCTTCCCGACCCAACAGGCGAGTTCATATCCCTTGAACCTGGGGAAGATGTCGTCCTGACCCGCAGCTTCACCATAGACGAAACCTGGCCCTACTTCACCGAGGACGACAACATAGAGTTCGGCTGCTTCGTGCAGGATGTCTCCAAGGAGATACTGCAGGCCGCTGTGCTTGAGTTCGGGGAGCCCACTTGTGTCCAGGAGGATCGCGACCTTGCGTTCTTTCTGAACATACCGGCTGTTGTGGGCAGGAAAGGCTCGGTGGAGCTTTCGCTTGACGCCGCTTCAGAGGTCAGCCTTACCCTTTTTGACGCAACCGGGCGTTTGGTGAAAACGCTTTATTCGGGCAGCCTCTCAGCCGGCAGCCACCTTATCGATATCCGGACCGATGGCCTGCCAGCCGGAGCGTATTTCCTCAGAGCAACCGCAGGAGCATACAACAGGACAGGCAAACTGGTTATCCTGGATTAACGATTAACCGCCGACTTGAATTATAAAGGGGCCGCAAGGCCCCTTTATCGAACTTAAACGGAGGTTTTTTGCGCCCTGAAGTTTAAAGGGATATTCGACACCTCGGTATATTGGAAAGAAAGGGTTTACAGCGGGG
>JAYELY010000146.1:0-3256 GCA_034717795.1 Caldifarciminota bacterium | reverse complement strand
CGAAGTGGAAAATGACGGTGTAATCGTCAGGGGTTTCGATCTTAACGATTCCACCATACTTGGGCGGCAGGTAGTTCGCCAACGGCGACAAGCGGAAATAGCGTTCATAAGAGGCCCTCACGTCTTCGGAGGTCATCTCCTCCCCATTGTGAAACGTGATGCCCTCTTTGAGATGAACGGTCATAGTTAACTTGTCTTCTGACCATTCAAAGCCGTTGATGAGCAGAGGAACTGCCTCATAGTCCTTGTTGAGAGCAAAGAGCGGCTCCACCACGTAGTTTAGCACCACCAGTGAGTGAAAACGGTTGGTCTCATCCGGATCCAACGTGTCCGGTTCTTCTCCCAGTCCCATGATCAGGGTCCCACCAGCTCGTGGCTGAGCCCCGACTCCGAAGGCAAACCCTAGACTCAATCCTACCACCAAGACCAATACTGTACACCACTTTGTTGCTTTCATGTACTTCCTCCTTTTTCGCTTTTGTCTTCTGTCTTGTTCGTGTTCCGTTCGTGAAAACTGGTACTATCGCCTCTTTTATCACCTCCTTGACTAGGAATTTTGATTAAGCTCAATAGAGCTCCCATTGCTACTACCGGATCCACTACTGGAACATTTAATCTTTCTGCCAGGACTGGAGCTACATCAAGGGTACTGAAACCAGTACACGCGAGTGCTAGGACATCGCATCCTTGATCAACGAGCTCTGAAGCCCCCGCGAAAATCCGCTCTTGTGCAGCTTCTAAGTCGGTCGTTCGTTTAACCCTATCCACTTGCTTCCACACAGGGCGGTAACTTTGGAAAGCTTCTTGCAGGGGGGTGGGAAGCTGCGATGTGATCGTTAGAACACCTGTGCATCTACCAAGTGCTCGAGAGGCCCACGCAAGCGCACTGCCGGCACCAACTACGGGAATTTGATAGCGTTTCCGTAGTTCATCTACTCCCGGGTCCTCAGCGCAACTCACCGCCAATGCATCAACTTGGGGAGCGAGCTTCGCTGCGGCACGCAAAATAGCAGGGATTGCCCTTGTAACAAGTTCGTCATTATAAAGGCCGTGAGGGAATCCTTCTATTGCTTTGGTAAATACCTTAAGTGAGGGATATAAACGCATCATCAGGCGAGCATGCACTTCTTGCTTTTCCTTGCTCTCCAAGCTGATTACCCGGATTAGACCCACTGAAAGCATGAAGTTCTTAGCCTCCTCACTATTAACGCATCAACTCCTCGGCCATAGGGAACAGATCCTCATCCACAACCTCTCCCTCTTTAGTAACAGCTTTCCCATCCAACCATACTGACGAGTTTAGGCATATTCCATCGCAGTGAGAAGGTGCAGAAATGCCATCAGGCGGTAACAGTGACGGACCGACGTTTCCAATGCCCCACTCCGTAGCTCCCCATACCCGTTCATCTTCCAGGATATTGCCGGTCAACTTAGCTCCCGGATTGAACCCGTAGGAGATATGAGCGAGTTTGAACATCTGGGGATCGTTAAACTCCCTTAACCATTTCTTAAATACCTTCGCCTGTTTTCCTCCCTCAACTTGCTTTATAACCCCTTGATCTACATCAAGCCGAATTGGTCCTTCCAACAGGCCAACGGGCGGCACAAGCGAGCCATCAAACACAATCGTTCCCTGAATCGACCCGAAGTCAGGTGCAACGCTGATCTGTCCTCCTAACATTTCCGAGCCGGGGCGATAGGCTTGACCCAGACGACATCTGATCGGACGATCAGCGACATGATTAAAGGAAACATCTGTTCCTCCAGGCGTTGTAACTCGTATATGTGCTGCTGCTCGTAGTTTTGTAACAAAAGCTTGCTGAAAGCGTGTCAGTGCTTCAAAGTCAACCCTTCCGATACAACGGATCATCATATCGACAGTCATTCCCACAAGACATAGGTGTCGCAGACGATTATTCTTCTGGAGAGCAATTTCGTAGGGTGTTGAGTAAAGCAGCCATTGGTTATTGAACTCCACCCACACATCAGCGCCGATGAGGGCACCGGCGAGCGAATCGACGGGGAGCATCGGATCCGCAGCCTTCCCAACTCCCAGTGGGGATGCCGTCCAGATAACCATCGGTTTTGCTCCCACCGCAAACGCTGCACGGGCAGTGGCGTTTACCACACGAATGTCACTTTCCGTATCTGCTGTGACAACAAACGTCTCTTCCCGCTGCAAGCGAAAGAGATCCCGTACCAAAACATCAGCAGCTCTACCAAGTTCATACTCGTAACGGAGCACGATCTCTCCTCCTATTGTCTCTTATCAAATTAGAAGGTGGCAGGAGCAACCGCCCAAATCGCGATAGCATCACCCTTTCCTGCATTTTCAAACCAATGTGGTTGTTCAGAGCGATAAGTTAAACTGTCACCTTCTTTCAGGATGTACTCACGGTCACCAACCACGATTCGTACCCGACCTTTCAGCATAATTCCGCCTTCAATTCCATGATGACGGTACGGTTTATCCCCGCTGTTTCCCCCTTCCTTAAGGATCATCCGAAAAAACGATATTTCTTGGTTGGAGGAACAAAGGATGTCATACTCGAGAACCGGAGAAATAACCAACTTGTGGTGTTCCCCCTTCTTGATCAATTCGTCCGTGGGAGGAAAACCGTTGTCCAAAAGGTGAGCGATTGGCCGGCCAAACTGATCGGCGATCTCCTTCAAAGTGCTGAGTGATAGATCGATACGGCCGCGCTCAACACGACTAAGATAACTTTCAGATTTACCAATGCGATCCCCAAGCTCCCTCAGGGTCAAACCCTGTTTCCGGCGAAGCTGTCTAAGTCGCTTTCCAAGGGCTTCTTTGGAATCCCCCATTTTTTCTCTCCCTTTTATGGAAAAAAACTTGCTTGACACGAAAGTATTATAGCTGTGAGGAGTTGTTTTGTCAACCTCATAAACGATTTCTGCCTTGCTCATGCCTCTCCTTACTACTTAGCCTCTTGACCCAGCCTGCTGTTTTTCTCAATCCGCCGATAGGAAAGATCATACCCAAAATGTCTCGGTCCAAAAAGCTCTAGCCCCTGTTTGGAGCGCCACCTCTCCGGTGCGGGATAGCCAATAACGACAACCTCTACCCCTTCTTTGCAGTTGGGATTCGTTACCGCCTCCCCCGTCTCCGGATCCAGGACGCAGATCAAATCAGGCGCGGTCACATCAGGAACACCATCAAGCCAGGCAATGATATGCTCGTTCTTGTACCAGATACGATATTGATGCCCACTGTCCTGCCCCCTACCGGAAACAT